>CAZXYQ010000051.1:0-14577 GCA_964644975.1 uncultured Rhodohalobacter sp. | reverse complement strand
AACCAGCTCTCGAATGGCGAGGGGGGCAGGTAAATTCCGCGTTCCAGCATCTGGTGGTAGAATTTACCGAAAAACTCTTTGTCAGTTGTGTCAGCCGTCGTGAAGTTTGTTACAGTTTTGTCTGTAAAAAAGATACTGATCATGGATCCAACCTGGTTCATGGCGTGCTGAATCTCGTGCTTGAGAAGAACTTCTTTGAGACCTTTTTTCAGGTACTCAGTTTTCTCTTCCAGCTCCACATAATATTCGGGATGTCTGTCCATAATGGTCAGCAGTGTTTTGCCGGCGCTCATGGCCAGCGGATTGCCGGAAAGTGTTCCGGCCTGATAAACCGGCCCGTCAGGTGATACCATATCCATGATCTCACGTTTACCGCCATAGGCACCAACCGGCAGTCCCGCTCCAATAATTTTGCCGTAGGTGATCAGGTCAGCCCACACGTTATATCTCTCCTGTGCGCCGCCCCGTGAGAGACGGAACCCGGTCATCACTTCATCAAAAATCAGCACTACATCTTGTTCATCGCAAAGTTTACGTAATCCCTCCAGGAAACCGGGCTGGGGAGGAATGCACCCCATATTTCCGGCAACAGGCTCAACGATAATGGCAGCTACATTTCCTTTGTTTTCACTAAGCAGCTTCTCAACACTGTCGAGATCGTTGTAGTCGGCATTGAGTGTATCTTTGGCCGTTCCTTTGGTCACGCCGGGACTGCTGGGTTTCCCAAGCGTCAGGGCGCCGCTGCCGGCTTTAATCAGGAAAGAGTCGCCATGACCGTGATAGTTTCCCTCAAATTTTATGATTTTGTCTTTACCGGTATATCCGCGTGCAATTCGTATGGCGCTCATGCACGCTTCTGTGCCTGAGTTTACCATGCGCACTTTATCCACGTTGGGAACCATTTGCTGAACCAGCTCCGCCATCTCAATTTCTGCAACGGTGGGAGCCCCAAACGATGTGGAGTTAAAAGCGGCATCCTGAACGGCTTTAATGACGGCAGGGTAGGCGTGACCCAGAATCATCGGGCCCCAGGAACCGACATAATCGATGTACTGGTTGCCGTCTTCGTCAGTGATGATCGACCCTTTGGCTTTTTTGAAAAAGACCGGTACACCTCCGACAGATTTAAACGCCCGAGCCGGTGAATTTACGCCACCGGGTATGAATTTTTTAGCTCTCTCGTACAGGTATTCGCTTTTTAGCAGCATAATTTATTCGTTATAAGTAGTTAGATGTGAATACTGAGAAGAGGTCTCACGTCTCAATACTCACATCTCAAATCTATTAAAATTAATCAGTCATATTTCTTAATGCTTCAATACGATCTTCGAGGGGCGGGTGGGTTGTGAAGAGAGCTTTTAACCCTTTCTTCTTTCCGCTCGTAATTCCAAACGCCTGCATTGAATCGGGCAGCTGATTGGGTACCTGACTCTCTTTTTGCAATCGCTGCAGTGCGGCGATCATCCCATTTCGGCTACCGAGGCGTGCACCGGCTTCATCAGCAACAAACTCACGTCTGCGTGAGAACCAGAACACGATTGTGGAGGCAAGGAATGCCAATATGATTTCAGCGACAATAGTTGTGATAAAGTAGCCGATTCCAAGTCCCTGCTCATTTTTAAGAATCACACGATCCACGGCAAATCCAACAATTCTCGCCAGGAACATTACAAAAGCGTTCACAACACCCTGAATCAGCGCAAGCGTAATCATGTCACCGTTGGCAACGTGACCAATTTCGTGGCCCATTACCGCCCGGATCTCTTCACGATCGAAGCGCTGCATCATTCCTTCACTAACGGCTACAAGAGCTTTGTTTCGGTTGGGGCCGGTTGCAAAAGCATTAGCCTGCTGGGCCGGGAAAATTCCAACTTCGGGCATGCCGATACCGGCAGCGCGAGCCTGCTCTTCCACAGTACGCATCAGCCACTGTTCACGATCTGATCTGGGTTCCTTAATAATCTCAACTTTAGTCGTCCATTTTGCGATCTTTTTGGATAGTAAAAGTGACACGAGAGAGATACCCATACCAAATACAAGACAGAAGACAAGCAGTGCCTGCAGGTTTAGGTTGGTGCCGGTCTCGTCAAGGAAAGATCCAACACCTAACAGTGACATCGTAATACTTGCAACAATAAGTATTGCGAAGTTGGTGGCTAAAAACAGAAGTATTCTTTTCATTTGTGTATTTCGTTATTGTTTAGTCTGTTACTGCGCCGCTGTCAAGCGGCAAAGGATATATCCAACCAGGATTGGTTCAATGGATGAATATTAAATGTGATTGCTGAAGTTATTGTGATCTCAAAAACCGTGCCGCATCTTTTGCAAAATAGGTTGCTATAAGGTCGGCACCGGCACGTTTAAACGCAACAAGAGCCTCCATCATTGCCTGCTCTTCGTTGAGCCAGCCTTTTTCTGCAGCGGCTTTAATCATGGCATATTCTCCTGATACGTTATAGACAGAAACCGGCACGTGAACCGACTCTTTCACCGCTCTGATCACATCAAGATAAGGCAGACCGGGTTTTACCATGATGATATCTGCCCCTTCCTGTTCATCAGAAATCGCCTCTTTGATCGCCTCAGTGACATTTGACGGATCCATCTGGTACGTTTTTTTATCGCCAAACCCGGGTGCGGAGTCGAGCGCATCCCGAAACGGGCCGTAATAGCTTGAGGCGTATTTGGCGCTGTAGGCCATGATGCCGGTGTTGTGATATCCCATCTCATCCAGTGCGTCACGCATCATTAAAATACGTCCGTCCATCATATCGGATGGCGCCACAAAATCTGCTCCGGATTCGGCATGACTCACCGCCATTTTGGCAAGCAGCTCCGCACTTTCGTCATTCAGAATCTGACCATCTTCTACAATTCCGTCATGCCCGTAGCTGCTGTAAGGATCCATCGCCACATCAGTCATCACCACAAGATCGGGAAATTCTTTTTTGATCGCCCTCACCGCAGCCTGCATCAAACCATCAGGATTGAGTGCTTCGGTTCCTTTGTTATCTTTTTTATCATCCGGTACTTTTACAAAGAGCAGAACAGATGGAATCCCAAGACTTTGAATCTCATCGACCTCTTTCAGCAGCAGATCGATCGTAAAACGATAATAACCCGGCATGGAGGCGATTTCAATCTTTTCATCCTCTCCTTCCATCACAAAAAGCGGAGCGATAAAATCATTAACGGAAAGACTATGTTCTGATACCATACGCCGGATATTTTTGGACGCGCGAAGGCGGCGGGGGCGCGACTGTGGAAACTGGGAGTGGCTCATGAATTGGTTTGGCAATGAGTTATGACAGATGTCTATTTATTCAAAACCCTCCAAGAGTTTTAAATCCTTGGAGGGTTAAACAAATCTAATATACAATTACAATATGAACCATCAGTTAAGATTCTTCAGCTTCGCGGAGCATGAGATCGCGAACGGATTCAAACTCATCACCCGTATACCACTCCATCATTACGTCGCGGTTCAGAACGTCGAAAGCGGTTCTGAATATCAGACGTGTATCTTCTTTCATTCCGCTCATATCCCAATACTCATTTATTTCGTCCGATAGTTGATGATAGTTAGCGGCTGAAACACTATCGACCGTTGCGTTGTAACTGTCCGGTTTGTCGATAAAATCGCGGCCCGGATTTGGATAAAGTGCCGGTATGCCGACTCGTGCAAAAGAAAAGTGATCGGACCGGTAAAAGAATCCCTGCTCGGGCTGGGGATCGGGCGTTATTTCACGACCCACTGCTTCTGCATTTTCCCTGAAGACGTCCGTGAGCGTATTTCTGCCGTAGCCAACAAGCGTCATATCTTGTGTTTCCCCGTAGATTTGCATGCTGTCGAGGTTAAAGTTGGCTGATACCTTACCGGGGTGCACGGTTGGATTTTGCGACCAGTACTGCGATCCGAGAAGTCCCATCTCCTCAGCCCCAACAAAAATAATCAGTGCGGATCGCTTCATTTGATCTTCAACCTGTAAAAGTGCATTCGCCACCTCAAGCAGTGCTGCCGTTCCGGATGCGTTATCCTGGGCTCCGTTGTACACGGAATCTTCATCCACGGGTTCGGCCGCCATGCCAAGATGATCGTGATGTGCGGAGAAAATGACGTACTCATCTCTGAGATCGGGATCACTCCCCTCGATCATGCCAAGGACGTTTCGCGAAGCCATATCGCTGTAGTTCGCGGTAAGGTCCACATCAACCGTTACGCCGGTTAGCGTTACAGGTTCAAAATCACGATCTGCGGCGGCATCCAGCATTTCATGGAGGTCATGCCCGGCATAATTGAACAGCGCTTCACTGTTCTCCTCGGTCAGCCAGCTGTTGAATTCAGGCCGTTCTCCATTCTCTTCATCTCCGCTCTGCAGTGAAAATCGTTCGCCGCCCCAGCTCGTCTCAATCACCGACCAGCCATATCCTGCGGTAGGGGTGGTGTGAATGATGATTGCGCCAAGAGCCCCCATCTCTTCAGCTTTCTCAAATTTGTAGCTCCACCGGCCGTAGTAGAGACGAGAGTCACCATCAAAAATATCGGGATCATGAGACGGATCACTGTTTTTGTAGATCAGGATTTTGCCTTCAACATCCATGTCCTTATAGTCATCCCAACCAAATTCCGGCGCCTGGATGCCATATCCCACGTAGATCAGTTCTGCGCCGCTGATCTGAACGCGCTCCTCTTCATTGCTGGGCCATGCCATGAAGTCAGCACCATACCCGAGCTGTTCAACAACGGAGCCGTTACTTCTTATATTAAATTGAGCTGATGTTCCATCCACACGCTGACCCAGCAGCGGAAATTCCTGGGTGTAGGAGCCATCAGGCATTCCGGGTGCAACGCCCATCCCATCAAGCTGATCCACCAGGTAGTCTATGGTGAGCGTATCGCCCCGGGTGGCGGGTGCGCGCCCCTGAAATTCATCAGAAGAGAGCGTTTCAATATGGGTTAAAAGGGATTCTTCCGTGATCAATTCCACCGACTGTTCTAACGACTCGCCAGAGGGATCGCCGCAGGCCGATAGGAGTAAAAGAAACGAGAAAAGAAGAGATGAATAAAGTAAATTTTGCTTTAACATAAGTAATTGGATCTGATGTTCAGTTCTGATATTAGTGGCAAAACGTTTATAATACGGGAAATACGTGAAAATGTCTGCCGGCTAATGGAGTTCTGCTGCAGGAAGATTATTTAATCATAGATAATAGAATGAACGACTATTTCAACAACAAAACGGTTCTTATAACCGGTGCAGCCAGCGGTATCGGTAAACGATTTGCTGAGATGATTTCAGGTTCAGGAAATACTACACTCGTGCTATGGGATAGAAATCCTGATACGCTAACTGAAAACAGAACAGATCTGCCAGAGGAGATTGATGTTATTGTCCGCGGCGTTGATGTGTCTGACTTTAAAAGCGTAAAATCTGCAGCCGATGAGTTGATTGAGAAACAAATTCTACCCGATATTATTGTAAACTGTGCGGGTATTGTAGTGGGAAAAATGTTTCACGAACATACCCCGGAGGAGACTCAAAACACCATTCAGATCAACACGATCGGGAGTATGTGGGTTGTGCAGATGTTTATTAATCAGATGATTGAGCGTGGTTCAGGCCACGTGGTGAACCTGGCGTCGGCATCCGGCTATATTGGGAATCCGCGGATGAGCGTCTATGCTGCAAGTAAATGGGCGGTAATGGGCTGGTCGGAATCGCTTCGTCTTGAACTGGATAAATTAAAGACCGGGATTCAGGTCACGACCGTCATTCCCAGCTATATCAAAACCGGTATGTTTGATGGGGTGAAGCCGCCGTTTCTCGTTCCGCTTCTTGAAACAGACCGAATGGTTGAATTAATGATAAAAGGCGTATCGAAGAGAAAACAGACGATACAGGCGCCTTTTATGGTTCGGTTTGTACCGCTGATGAAAGCCTTGCTGCCGTCCGGCGCATTCGACTGGGTTGCGGGTAATATGCTGGGAGTTTACCGCTCAATGGATTCGTTTAAAGGAAGAGAAAAGGAGTGAGGTTTGAATGGAAAAGATAAAAGTCCTCCTTTTCCCTAAGGGATCTCATTTGGAGAAGGGGGAGCGAACGGAGTGAGCAGGGGGATGATTCTCTGAGTTCGGAAAGGCCAATTCTTGTTTTTAGGCACGGAAGGCCATCTCCGATTGCTCCATCACCAATGGGAAAAGAAGAACATTCTAAATGCAAAGAATTGAAATCAGATATACCAATAACCGGTTTAAAACCTGAGAACATGCAAAGCGACAGACTGGTACAGGAACAGCGAGCTTATTTTGAGAAAGGAAACACGCGAAGTGTTTCTGCCAGGAAAAAGAATCTTGAGAAGCTGAAGGAGATGCTGATCAGCAGTGAAAAAGAGATTTGCTCAGCTGTTTACAAAGATCTGCGGAAACCCGCTATGGAGGTTGTTAGTGCCGAAATACTCACGATTATCGAAGAGATCGACTTTCACCTGAAGAAAGTGTATGGATGGGCAAAGACGAAAAAAGTAAAGACAAATCTGATCTCGATGCCTTCAAAAAGTGAGGTTCGCAGGATGCCATATGGCGTTACCCTGATTATTGGCGCCTGGAACTACCCGATCAATCTTTTGCTTTTACCGCTGGTTGGGGCCATATCGGGAGGGAACTGCGCCGTACTGAAACCCTCGGAGCTTGCACCGGAAACTTCTGCTCTGCTTAGAAAGCTGATCAGCAAAATATTTGAACCGAATCATATTACCGTAGTGGAAGGGGCAGTGGATGTGAATCAGGCCTTGCTGGATCAGCCGTTTGATAAGATCTTTTTTACGGGTAGCACACGCGTGGGAAGAATTGTAATGGAAAAAGCGGCTCAAAAACTGATCCCTGTTACGCTGGAATTGGGAGGTAAAAGCCCGGCTATTGTCCATAAAGGTGCCGATGTAAAAACGGCGGCCCGGCGGATTGCATGGGGTAAATTCATGAATGCAGGTCAGACCTGCATCGCTCCCGATTTCGTTCTGGTACATCATGAAGTGAAAAATGAGCTGATTGAAGAGCTGAAGAAGGCGATTAAAAAATATTATGGGAAGAAACCGAAACTCTCGGACGATTATGGTAGGCTGATCAACCAGAGCAACTACGAGCGCGTGGTAAATCTGATGACGGATACCACCCTTTTGCACGGGGGCGACAAGGATGCGGCCGAGCGGTACATCGAACCTACACTAGTGGAGGATGTGGACTGGGGACACCCCCTTATGAAAGAAGAGATCTTCGGGCCGGTTCTGCCGATCATAGCCTATGGAGATCAAAAAAATCCGGATGAGCTGCTGCGCCGGATGCCTTCACCGCTGGCGCTCTATATCTTTTCTGAAGATGATGAATTTATTGACCGAATCATCACAAACGTGCCGCATGGTGGCTCTTGTGTAAATGATGTGGTGATGCATATTGTAAATCCACACCTTCCATTTGGCGGAACAGGAAGTAGCGGTATGGGACAGTATCACGGCGAATACAGTTTCGACTGTTTTACGCGTCCGCAGTCTACGATGCGGCGGAACACCTGGCCCGATCCGTCGTTCCGGTATCCGCCTTATGGAAAAAAGCTCTATTTGCTGAAGAAACTATTTCTGAGGTGATGTTTAGTTATTGGTTAAAGGATATTTGTTATTGGTTTTGAAAATATCTGCTTTGCCCGGGAATTCTTCGTTTTTCAGATTACTGCATGAAGGTTGTCCACAGACTTCAACACCCGTTTCCAATAACCGATAAAAAAGTTCAGCAACATGACTAAACCTGAAATCACATACAAATCACTGGTTGCCGACAAATTGGAAGATGGTGAGATGCGACTCTCTGTGAAGTCGCTGAATACCCGGGATCTTCCGGACTACGATGTGCTGGTGAAGGTGCGCTATTCGTCTCTGAACTATAAAGACGCACTGTCGGCTAGTGGAAATTCAGGAGTTACAAAATCGTATCCGCACACGCCGGGGATCGATGCCGCAGGCAGGGTTGAATGGAGCAGGGATGACCGTTTTAAAAAAGGTGATAAGGTTATCGTAACAAGCTACGATCTGGGCCAAAACACACCGGGTGGATTTGGTGAATATATTTCTGTACCTGGCGACTGGATTGTTCCGCTGCCGGATGGGTTGTCGCTGAAAGAGAGCATGATTTTTGGAACCGCCGGTTTCACTGCCGCCTACGGAGTAAAAAAGATTTTGGATCAGATGATCGGCCCGGAGGACGGTAAAATAATTGTAACCGGCGCCACCGGTGGTGTGGGTTCGGCGGCGGTGATGATACTGGCAAAACTTGGCTACAGCGTTCTGGCCGTGACCGGAAAGAGAGATAAACACGATTTTTTGAAAACTTTGGGAGCTGCCTCAGTGCTTTTCCGAAATGACGTTACGGAAGTGCACGGAGCCCCGATGCTGTCCTCCCGCTGGACGGGTGCCATTGACACGGTGGGCGGAGGTATGCTGGATGCCGTTCTGCGTCAAACCGCACATAACGGAGTTGTAGCCTGCTGCGGAAATATTTTGGGCGGCAGGCTCGAAACAAGCATCTATCCGTTTATTCTGAGGGGCATTGCGCTGATAGGGATCGATTCTGGAATTTGCCTTATGGAAGACCGGCTGAACATTTGGGAAAATCTATCTGGCAGCTGGAAACCTGACTCGATGCTGCTTAAAGTGATCGCCCGGGAGTGCACCATTTCGGAACTTCCTGCAGAAATTCAATTGATACGCGATGGACAGCAGGTGGGACGCGTAGTGGTTACCCTGCGTGATTAATGGAGCGATTTGGCATTCTGCCGCCTCTAACCGATTTCATTGCTTTATTTAGCGGTTCAATAAGATCTTGCTCGGTAATTGGCTTCACCAGGTAGTCGATATAGCTTGTTTTTTTGGCTCTCTCAAGGTTTAGCTGGTCGGAGTTTCCTGATAGGTAGATGACAGGTATTGAGGAGAAATTACGAATTTCGTTCATGGTGTCGATGCCGTCCATGTCTCCATTGAGTGAGATATCCATGAGGACCACATCCGGCTTTGCTGATTTTATTTTTGGAACTGCCTCTTCGCCTGACACAGCTTTTCCCGTAACATTATACCCAAGTTTCATTAAAAGACGTTCTTCTACTAAAGAAAGCAGCATATCGTCCTCTACAATGAACACATTTCCCTTCTTTTCACTTTTCATAGTTTGCACTGTAATTCATTTACTTCAATAATATTAAAAAACACTAATATTAAAAAATTTTTATTTACCGGACCTGATTCCTTAAAATAGATTATCGACTTTATTTAGAATTACATTAAAGCTTGATTCATTTTTTACAGCTTGTAAACAGGTGGAGAAACCTATTGATTGTAGTTCATAATGAGGGTGTTACGAGCAACTATTCACTTTGGTTCGGATAAAATACCGAGAAATACGATATCACGTTTTGAGAAAGATTGTTGTACTTCCTTGATAATGAGAGTAAAACGGGTAATATTTTTTCTTTCAATTTAAAGTTCACTTATAAAATCAATTTTTTATGAACGCGTCCAATGGCTCAATTTCCAGTAAAAATCCATTTCGAATCTGCTTTGTTTGCCTGGGCAATATTTGCAGGAGCCCCACGGCAGAGGGTGTTTTTCAGCACTTGGTTAACGAACGTGGCCTTGAGTCGTATTTCTATGTTGATTCTGCAGGAACTTCCGCATTTCATATCGGGGAGAAAGCCAACAGCAAAAGCCGTAAAGTAGCCAAGGAAAACGGCGTGGAGCTCAAATCGAGGGCCCGCAGATTTGAGCGCAGTGATCTCGACGAATTTGATCTTGTTCTGGCGATGGACAGCGAGAATTTTCAGAACATAAACGACCTGGACCCCAAAAACAGCCACAGCCATAAAATCAAAAAAATGCGCGATTTTGATTCTTTTCCCGATGACGGTGATGTACCTGACCCCTATTACGGCGGAATAGATGGGTTTCAAAACGTGTACGATGTGGTTTACAGGAGCTGTGAAAATTTACTGGATGAGCTTGAAGAAAAGATTCAATCATGAACCCGGTTCGCGAATACAATGCCCTGGAAATTGCAGCGTAAAAAAGCATCAATCTATAATCGACTTTTAAAGTATGGCGATCCCGATCAGCATTACAGACGTTCTGAAAAGTGAGCTGAGCATATCCATAAAAACAGTTCACTCTGTTTCAGGCGGGAGTATAAACCAGGCGGTACAAATAAAAACAGAACGCGGTGATCTCTTTCTGAAATGGAACCGATCAGCTCCTAAAGACTTTTTTGAAAGGGAAGCTGCAGGCCTTCAGCTTCTCCGGAACGCAAATTCAGGTATACGCGTGCCGGAAGTAGTTGCTGAACGCAGTGCGGATGGAGATCGGCCCGGGTTTTTGCTGATGGAATATATCACCCCCGGCAGCCGTGGTGATGCTTTTCGCTTTGGTGAAGAGCTTGCGGTACTGCATGGAAATCGCGCCGGGAAATTTGGGCTGGACCGGGACAACTACATTGGAAGCCTGCCGCAATTAAATAATTTCCATGAGCACTGGCTCTCGTTCTTTGCTGAAATGAGAATTGAACCCCAGCTTAAAATGGCTGTCGATTCAGGTAAGCTCGGCAGCACTTCCCAAAAGGGATGGATCGGGCTGTTAAAAAGGCTTGATACAATCATACCGGAAAGCAAGCCATCTCTTCTGCACGGTGACCTGTGGAGCGGAAATTATATGTTCGACAGCGAAGGAAGAGCGGTTCTGATAGATCCGGCCGTTTATTACGGGCATCCCGAAATGGACCTCTCGTTTACAAAGATGTTCGGGGGATTTGATGCGTCATTTTACCATGGGTATCGGTCAGTTACACCGCTCGACCCCGATTTTGAAGACCGAATACCGGTTTACAATCTCTATCCTCTCTTGGTGCACGTAAATCTTTTTGGCGGACACTACTCTGATCAGTGCAGGCGATTCCTAAGGAAGTTTTAATTCAATGGATGATCGCCTACATTTGGGAATACAATTTTCATGAAAATGCCCGACGCACCTATGCCATTTATCCGAACAGTAGAGTACAGCGACGCCGATGAAAATCTAAAACAGGTTTACGATGAACTGATAGAAAGTCGCGGAAAGCTTGCTGAAGTTCATAAAATTCAGAGTCTGAACCCTGAAGCGCTGACGGCGCATATGGATCTTTATATGACCGTAATGTTCGGTAAATCACCTTTGAAGCGGTACCAGCGCGAAATGATGGCCGTAATTGTCTCCTCGGTAAACAGATGCTTCTACTGCATAAATCATCATGAACAAGCGCTATTGGCATATTGGAAAGATGAAAACCGTGTAGAAAGCCTGAGAATTGACCGCAAAAAAGCCGGTTTGTCAGATCAGGATGAACGGCTCTGCTCACTGGCAGAGAAGCTCACAAAAAATCCATCAGCCAGGTTCTCAGAGAGTATCTCCGAACTGAAGAGTGCCGGATTAAATGACCGGGCTGTGCTGGACGCTGTTCAGGTGATCGCCTACTTTAATTTTGTGAACCGGATGGTGCTGGGCCTTGGCGCAGAGTTTACAGAAGAAGAGATGAAAGGATATCACTACTAATTAGGTTCTATGCTGATTCGTATGATTGAAATTGTCAGTGTTCTAATGTTTAGCAAAAACTTCAATCATCATTGCCTTTATGTAGGCTAAAAATAACCCTTTCAGGTTCTGAATTGGAACCTATTTCGCAGGTCATCATAAAAATCAGAATCTCATAGAAGTTTAAAAAATGGTTTATAACAACATTCATCAATAAATGAGAAATCAATTATTCACACGAATCAGCATAGAGCCAGTAATTTGAACAAACGCCCAATCTTCAAAAGTTTATGAATACTCCCTCATCTATTGTATGTCTTGTACCTTCGCTAACGGAACTGTTATTTGATCTCGGTCTCGGTCAACAGGTTGTGGGCAGAACGCGGTTTTGTATTCATCCCGAAGAACTTGTTGAACGTGTACCGATAGTCGGAGGGACAAAAAATCCGAGAGTCGACAAGATCAAAAAAATCAATCCTGATCTGATCATTGCATCCAAAGAGGAGAATCGGAAAGAAGATATTGAAGCGCTCGAAACCACTTCAGAAATTTTGCTTACCGATATCGGTTCAATAGAGGACGCACTTATTGCACTCTATGAAATAGGCGAACAGTGCGGAAAAGCCGATAAAGCGGAGAAGCTGACAGATGATATACGAGAAGTACTGGATCAAATACCTGACGAGCCGGTTCAAACCGTAGCCTATTTTATCTGGCGGGAACCGTGGATGACGGTCGGCAGCGACACGTACATCCACTCCGTTTTAAAGAACTGGAATCTCGAAAATGTGTACGGCACTCAAAAACGATATCCAAAAACAACGTTGCAGGAATTGAGGGGGAAAAAACCGAAATTGATATTGTTGAGCAGTGAGCCATATCCGTTCAAGGAAGCCCACAAGAAAGCGGTTGAAGAGATGTGCACTGATTCGAAAGTCTTAAGGGTGGATGGAGAGTGGTTCAGCTGGTATGGGTCGAGAATGCTGCCGTCGTTTCGAAAACTGAACGCCTTTCGAAAGGCTATATCGTAGAACGTGGCGATATCTTGTCTGTGTTGATTATTGCGATCTCATGATTATGCGCTACCCCACATAAAATAGAATAGAGCCGATATCTTCTGCCTATCGTATCATAAAGATCGTATATTACGTTATTGAGAACGAATGATCACGTTCAGCGATCAAAAATAAGTTTGGAGCACATGTGCTATAAATTATGAGGACGTCGATAATGACCGATAAAGTTGCTTTGGATTGTTCAAACTCAGGGTAGTTACAGTAATGAACTCAAAAAAATGAAACTGTTTCTTAGCCAGATACTCATATTATTACTGTTTGGCGCAGGCAGCTTTTTGCAGGCGCAGACCGCAAGTACGCTCACGGAAGATCATGCGGCTGCAAGACAGGCGTTTATCGACGGTATTATGCACTTTGAAAACGAAGACTACGAGCAGGCGCTCGACATGCTGACGTTTGCACACCTGAAGCTTTCGGATAAGGCCGGGGTCAGTTTTGCACTTGCAGATGTGTACCTGGCAATGAGAGATTTGACAAACGCATCGTACTATGGAAAAATAGCCGTTGATCAGGAGCCGCAAAACAAGTGGTACCATCTTAAACTTGCTGAAATTTATGACAGGGCAGGAAGAAATGAAGCAACAATTAACGCGTATAAAACGGCCCTGGAGTATCATCCCGATGATTCTGATATCCTTTTTCAGCTGGCAGATGCATACGTAAATTTTGGCGAGCTGCTGGAAGCCAACGCCCTTTACAACAGAATTATGGACCGGCGCGGACAAGATTTTAACCTACACTTGCGTAAGTTCAGGAATTTTAATGCCCTTCAAATGCGGGATTCAGCGCTTGTTGAACTGGAGCAGATGCGCAAAATAGACCCGGGAAATCTCACAACTTTGCGCACCATCAGCCAGTATTATCTGCAGTTAAATGAAACGGAGCTTGCTCTTGAAGTTTTAAATGACGCGCGGGAGCGTAACTCAAGAGATCCGCAGACGCTATTGTTACTGGCAGAAGTATATGTAGATCAAAAGGAATGGGAATTGTTAGGCGATATCTTTGTATCGATGCTTGAAGATCCTCTGATCTATCCATCTCAAAAACAGGATCTTGTCAGGTTTATCTATATACAGCAACAGCGAAATCCCGGTGAGCAGATACTGGAGGATCAAACGGCTGAGGTGCTGAAAGCTTTCAGTGAAAATGAGCCGGATTACGGCCCGGCACAGCTGCTGGCGGCCGAGTTCTTTTTAGAGCAGAACGATATGAAGGCCGCCCTGGAAAAGCTGGAACAGGTAAACCGGGTCATGCCGGATCAGCCGGATGCCTGGCGCCAGAGAATGCAGCTGCTTTTTTCGATGGAGAGGTACGATGAGGTTATCGCGATATCCGACTCTGCAAATTCATACGCCTCCGATGATGCCTTTGTACAGTTTTTTACCGGCGCTGCCTATATGCTGACGGATCGCCCCGCAGAAGCGGAAAAGTGGCTTGAAGAGGCTACATTCGCGCCGTCGAACCGAAACTTCAGGTCTGTAATTCACGGCACACTGGGCGATGTAAGGCAGGATCTCGACCGGTGGCAGGATGCCAAAGATTCGTATGAACAGGCGCTCAGGTTAGATCCCAATAACCACAACGCCATGAATAACTACGCATATTTTATGTCGGTTCGCGAAGAACAGCTTGATTATGCAAAAGAACTTGCCGAAAAAGCGATCTCTTTTGAGCCCGAAAATGCGGCATACCTGGATACAATTGGCTGGATCTATTACAAAACCGGCGATTATGAGCAGGCTCGCTCGTATATCCAGCGATCGGTTGATACCGGAGAGGCGAGTGCCGAAGTGTATGAACATCTTGGTGATGTTTATAAAGCATTAAATGAAATCGAGAATGCCATTAAATTTTGGAACAAAGCACTGGAAGAGGATTCTAACAGAGAGTATCTGCATGAACGAATCCG
>CAZXYQ010000050.1:0-17816 GCA_964644975.1 uncultured Rhodohalobacter sp. | reverse complement strand
AATCTGGAAACATACCGATCCGGATAATCCTTCAGATGAAAATGATATTGTGAGAGTTTCGGATGATTTTGGAAGATGAAGTAGATTTTGAGATCACATTTCAGGAAACATCCATCTCTCCTTCTTCTCGCATTTCTTTTAAATCATCAACTATTTCATCCATTTGGTCATCATCTAATTTATAGAAGTAGATAAATACTACTGCAAATAGCGCTCCTATTCCGGCCAGTACACTTATCATCAGGCGTATACCTAATAAGGCAGTATCAGTTTGTGCAACATTAGCCTGGTAACCAAAAGCTGCCAAGAACCAACCACTGATAGCCCCACCGATTGTCCAGCCAAATTTTTGAGACATTGATGATGAAGAAAATATGAGGCCAGTAGCTCTTCTTCCCGTTTTCCATTCAGAATAATCCGCAATATCTGCATACATAGACCAGATTAGAGGAAGTACTATACCTGCAGTTATACCAATCAGAATATTTAAAAGAAAGATGAAAATTATTTGATCTGGTTGAGCAAAAAACAAGATAAAACTGAATAGTGCAGATAAAATCATTGCCCACTTAAAAGTAGTTTTTTTACCGATTTTTGCTGATACCGGCTTTGCAAATAATACTCCAATCATGTTTGAAATCAACCAGATAGACATATAAGCTGACACCAAAACAGAATAGCTCAATTCACCAAAATACAATACACTTTGGTCTTGTATGTAGTACCTGAAATAGAAAAGCATTGCCCCTTCCCGAAGCGAATTAAATACCAAAACTGAGATGGCAGCGCCAAGCATTATAAACCATGGCTTGTTCGATATAATATCTTTCAGGTCACTTTTTAACTTATTTTTTTTTACCGATGGCTTAAGCCTCTCTTTAGTTCCCAAAAATGTAAATATAAATAGTATTGCAGCTAAAACAGCATAAATACCTACGGTTACCTGATAACCAAAAGCACTTTCAGTACCGCCACCAAAATAATCAATCAAATAAGTTGCGGTTGCAGTAACCAACAGGCCGCCTGAAAATGCACCTATAAAGCGATAGCTGGCTAATGCGGTTCGCTGATCAGGTCTGTTGCTCATTACACCCATAAGTGATGCATAGGGAACATTCACAGCAGTATATACCATCATCATCAATGAATAAGTGATATAGGCATACACCAATTTCCCGGTTGAACTTAAGTCAGGTGTACTAAAGGTTAGTATTCCAATTATTGCAAAAGGAACAGCAACAAACAACAGGTATGGCCGGAACTTCCCCCATCTTGACTCAGTCCTGTCACAAATTATACCCATAATAGGATCATTGGCAGCATCCCATACGCGAGTAACCAAAAACATTGTTCCAACTGCAGCAGCTGATATGCCAAAAACATCTGTGTAAAAAAACAAAAGAAATAAAGAAAAAAGCTTCCAGAACATTGATGAAGCAAAATCTCCTAATCCATAGGCAGCTTTTTCTCTGAAACTTAATACATGGTTATCAGGTTTATTCATTTATACTTTGTAGATATATTATTTTTTTCAGACGGCTGAAAATTAGTTCACTGTTTTCTCTTCAAATTTATTTGTGTTCCGGTTTTCTTCATTTTTGTAAAAATCAAAATCTTGCACACTTAGCCTCTTTAAAAATTCTAAACATGCTCTTGAATTGTGATACGGACATTTCCATGGCCCAACTTTATCTTCATTCATGTATGGAATGCCTTCGTTACTGACCCGAAAAAACCATTCACCATTTTTTGGATCTATGACATGTTGTTTAACAAATTCCCATGTATTGTAAATTGCATCAATGAAAACCTGGTCCGCAGTTATTCTGTAAGCTTCAAGAAAACCTACCATTGCCTCGGCCTGTACCCACCAATGTTTTTCATCATCCGTCACTTTATCAGATGAACCTGTGTAGAATATTCCGCCATGCTTCTCATCAAAGCCTTCAGAAACAACTTTATAAGCTACCTTCTTCGCTACAGTCTCAACCTCCTGATACAGCTTTCTATCAGGAAGTTTTTTAGCAGCCTCTATTAGCAACCAGATTGCCTCTATATCATGACCATATGAATATATATCTGATTTAGAATTCCAATCGGTATCAAAAAAGCTGTTAAAGTGATCAGCTTCATAATCAAACATTTTATCAAGGTGTACCCTGATTAGCTGGCATAAACGTTCTTGCAGTAACTCATTTTTCCATACAGTGTAAAGGTTAGTATAAGCTTCCAGAATGTGAAGATGAGTATTCATGCTATACTTCTCTTGCCTGTCTGTTTCACCTAAGCGCACATCATCCAACTGTTGCCATTTCCTGTCAAATGCTTCATAGTAGCCACTTTTATCAGGCTGATAGCTAAATTTTTCTATATATCTTTGGAGTTCAATTGCCTGTAGAATGGCATTTTTATCATTCGAAGCTTTGTAATATTCTGAATAACCATAAATTGCAAAAGCCTGCACATATACATGTTTTTTTGTATCAAGAGGTTCACCATTTGGTTTGATCATCCAAAACACTCCGCCAAACTCCCGGTCCCAAAAACAATCTTCCATATATTTAAAAGCTCTTTCAGCAACTTTTAAATATCTATCATCTTTAAAAAAGTTATAGGCAGCAGAAAATGTCCATAATATTCTGGCATGCAAAATTGCAGCCTTCGGAGCAAGTTTATCAACTTCTCCTTCAGATGAAATTCTACCGATAAAACCACCTGAATCATGATCAATTGAATTCCTGATCCAGTAATCAAGTATATGCTCACTGAGCTCAGTTTTCAGTTCTTTGTACGTATTTAAAAGTATTGATTCCAAAATTATTTGTTCAGGTTCAAATTCTTTTCAATTAATTCTATTCTCTGATTCACACATTTAGCAGATGTTAGCGGGTCGGAAGGTGAGTTCATTAAATAGTCTAATAATTTCTCCCTTGTTGATGTTGCAACATGAATTCGGGTATCAGATGAAGCGTAATAGATGTAAATTTTACCGTCATCATCTTCAATCCAACCATTCGAAAATACAACATTTGACACATCACCAACGCGTTCATCTGCTTGTGGTGCAATTAAATATCCTGCCGGCTCACTGATAATTTTATAAGGCTTTTCTAAATCAGTTAAAAACATGTAGAGTACATATCGGAGTCCTGCAGCTGTGTTACGAACTCCATGTGCCAAATGCATCCACCCTTTTTTTGTTTTTATTGGAGGAGGACCCTGGCCGTTTTTTACCTCTTTAATTGTGTGGTAAACTCTTTGATCAACAATTTGCTCGTGTTCAACTATTGGGTTTTCAATATCTTCACAATAACCCCATCCAATTCCTCCACCAGAGCCTGCGTCTACAAACCCATCCTGTGGCCTTGTATAAAAGCCATATTTATTATTTACATATTCAGGATGTAGGACAACATTCCTTTGTTGCGGTGAAGGTGTTTTTAAATCCGGTAGGCGTTCCCATTTAATTAAATCTTTTGTCCTAACAATTCCAGCTTGTGCCACTGCACTTGATGTGTCAAATTCTGATACACTTTTATCTTTTCTTTCGGTACAAAAAACTCCATAAATCCAACCATCTTCATGATTCGTCAACCGCATGTCATATACATTAACATCCGGATTGTCGGTTTGTGGTATCACAACCGGTTTATCCCAAAATCTGAATCCTTCAGTTCCTTTATTACTTTCTGCAATTCCAAAAAAAGACTTTCTGTCAACACCCTCGATTCGGGCAACCAGGTAATACTTATCATTTAACTTAATTGCACCAGGATTAAAAACTGCATTAATCCCCATTCTCTCCTGCAAATTTGGATTATCCTTTGAATCTATATCATATATCCAAAAAGGCGGGATATGGTCTTTTGTTAATATCGGGTTATCAAACCTTTTATATATACCATTTCCAATTCCAGAAGCATGATTCTTTTTATTAATTAACTCTTCGTACTCATCATTAATCACTTTAAGTTTCTGGCTAAATGTATATTTAGTACTCATAAAAAAAGCAGAATTTCTGCACTAAATTATTATTCCAGTTAATATGAATAAGCGGTGGAGTAAACCACCGCTTATTATTTTATTTATTTGCTTTATAAAAGCTTAGAACCTCTTATTTAATAAGGGTCATTTTCCGGACTGCGGAAAAATTATCTGCTTCGAGACGATACATGTAAATACCGGAAGACAAATTACTTGCATCAATTTGAATAGAATGCTGACCTGATGAAAACATCCCATTAGCCAGCACAGCTACTTTTTGTCCAACTGTATTATAAACATTTAGTGTAACCTGTGATGTGGCAGGCAGTTCAAAGCTAATTTGAGTTGTTGGATTAAAGGGGTTCGGATAATTTTGATTCAGGCTGTAACCTTTTGGCACATCTGAAGTGTTATCTGCAATACTTGTTGCAGTACTAAGCTCTACATTATCCCAGTAATACACCTGTTCGCCGGGATCGCCATCAGGAAAATAGTTAGGCATCATGGCTATCACATCAAAATCAACATCGAAATTACCTGCAAAATAGTCGCTATAATCAAACAGCAATGTTTCCCAGGTATTTGCTTCGTTAACTGTTGCCTGGATTTCAACTTCCTCTGCCCCATCCGACTGTTCTAATTTTAAGTTGATATCCACACCCGCTTCTGGTGAGTATACCATCATTGAAATAGATGGTGTGCTATCAGAAAAATTAATGGGATTTGCAAGAGTTATAGCAGATCCTGCCCAATCCTGAGCTCCTGCAGCCCTTGTTGAAATAGCTACTGTATTATTTGGATCAACCGGATCTTCACCTAAGGTAGTAGTTACACCACCAAAATCGTTCATAGGTAAGTATTCAACGTTTGGGTCATCGAATGTAAGCGGCAGATCTGGCATTGTTGTTCCACCATTTCCATTTGCTGCTGCAATGTCAACCTGATCCCAGTAATAGACCTGTTCTCCAGCTGCTTCACCTGTAACACCAAAGTTGAAGAAGACTACAATTACGTCATATTCAGTGGAAAAATCACCACCCATTGCATCACCAAAGTCAAAATCAAGAGTTGCCCAGGCATTGGCTTCATCAACAGTCTGCTGGATTTCGATTTCCTGATCTCCATCAGATTGTTCTAATTTCAGATTAACCTGAATCCCTTCTTCTGGTGCATATACATTCAATCTTAAAAGAGGGAATTCATTTGATAATGGAATTGCGGATGACAAACCAAATGCAGATCCGGCCCAATCTTCAGCTGTATCAAATCGGGTAGTTATTGCAACTGTATTGCCCGGATCTTCGGGATCTTCACCTAATTCGGTTGATACACCCCCAAAGTCATTCATTGGCAAATATTCTACAGCCGGATCATCGAATGTTACCGGTAACTCAAGTAAATCCTGAGCAAGTACGTTTCCGGATAAAAATGTCAAGCCAAAAATAAGACTGAACAAAGATATTTTTTTAAACTCTGTAATTATTTTCTTCATAGTTATATTGTTTTTAAATTAGGATTTAGTGCTGCTTGTATTGTATGATTAATGCTATTTTTTGACTACTTAAAAAAATCTCATCAGAAATATTCAGCATCCCGTTCTCATCGATATTCTGAACACTTTCACTAATGATTTCTCCTTTATAAGTGTCATAAAAGATCACATTAAATTTGTTTGGATATTCATGCAGTGTATGAATATTAAACTGTGGGGAATTATTTGATAATGAGTTTCTTAACAAACCTACATAGGTATTGCCACCATACAGTAAATCAACATCCACTCCATTTTGATTTGTCTGATCAATCCTTTCAAAGTTTTCCCAGTCACTTGCCATCAATATTTCATTGAAAGCAACAATACTTTTCATCGCTTCATGGTCCGTTTTTTCATAGAAAAACTCCCACCACCATGGCATTGGATAAATAGGAGTCGGTTCAACCAGCGCATACCAATAACTTTTAAACAGATCTTCATTAAATTCTTTAACCTGGTTTGCCTCAGGTCTTCTCCAGTCATATCCTACTTCACCAACCACAACAGGTGTTTGATAAAGAGTTCGAACAGAGTCCATCACTTCAGCCATTCCCGCGGTATTTCCGTATATGTGGATGTGTGAATAATCAATTCCTTCTGCAGCAAATAATCCCGGAATGTGCAGATGGCTAACACTTGTTGATACCAAATGAGGAAATGGATTTAATTCTTTTAAATATGCACCCATTTCATTGTGCCACTCAACAATTGAACTTTCCGGAATTCCTTCATTTTCGAGTGCATTATCAACCTCATTCCACAGTTCAATAGTCGCCAGATTTGTGAATGCACCCCATCGGGCGATAATGAACCGAAGCCTGTCTTTATAGTTTTCTTTAGCAACATCATCTGTAAAAAAATCAGCCGGTAATTCAGCAGTTCCGCCATTGATGATATTATCAGGGTGTTCTTCCCAGTAATTGTTACCTCCCCAATAATCAGGTTCGGTTTGTAATGCACCGTGATAATCAAGCACCAATATTACCTGAATATCATTCTTCATTGCCTCTTCAAACATTAAATCAGTACGCTCAATACCTGACCTGTTATATTTATATTCTTCTTCAACTGTGTACAGATCATCATTATCTGGCTGCGTCCAAATGAGCGGCAATGTCCATGGATTCATCCACTTTCTGACTATATTTGCACCTGCTTCATTCAGGGTTTTAAAAAAGTCAGGGAAATAAAGAGGAGTTTCACCGTCCCATGGCTGATCTTCCCATGCATAGTTTGTACCAACACCTCTGAATTTTTTTCCTGAATCGAACTGGAAATAATAATGCGAGCCGTTATCGGGAAGTTGTAAGAAGCCATTTTTTTCTGAAGCTACAGAAGTAAAATTAATTTCTGCACTTTGAGCGTTACCCTCTGCATTATTCAGATCAGCGGTAATTTTATAATCACCACTAAAACGCGGTGTAAATCTTAGCTTCCATATTGATTTACGATCATCTGTTTTTTCTTCGAAAAATGCCGGTACAACTTTTTCACCATTCGGACCACTAACAAGCCCATCCATTTTTATATCTCTCGAACTGTAGGGATCACTGAATTCCGCGTTTACCAGAAAACTGATCTCAACCATTTCATATTGAGATACCTCATCGGGCACCGGAGCTAAAACTTCAACCGATACAGTGTCATTGGTTTCAATGCATGATAGTAGCACAAAACTGCACAAGGTGTATAATACTATATTTAAAATAGTGTATGTTTTCATCTATTTTTTTATATAATTGTTAGTTCAACAGCTATTATGAGAGAGACATACAGAGCTTTAATTCTAAGTTTAAGCCTAATCAACCCTTACAAGCTCATACCAAAACCTGCTGGCTGCAGTTACATTTTCTAATGTATCCCAATCGATGTCCGGCTCAAGGTCAAAAACAATATTTAAAGATTGCTCATCTGCTGAAAACTCAAGACTCATAGTTCTTGTCTCATTCTCAGTTCCCTCTTCAAAAATCAGGATATCATTACTGAAGTCTCTGTGATAGGTACCCTCTGATTCGGGTATACGATCAAATTTGTATGCCCATTCGCCAAAATCAGCAGTTTCTCCTTCTTGTGTAAATGTTCCAAAGTTACGTCCGCTTTCATCAGTACCTTCAATATCAAAGTGGAAAGTATTTCCAAGCAAATTTTCGGCATCCGATATATCCCAATGGAGCGGCCTTCCCTCTTCACCCCATCCCCAGTCTTCACCTTCACCGAAATAATAGTCAAACCTGACTTCTGTCACTTCCCAGGTGCCTGCAAGGTTAGATTCAAACTCTTCAATGATTACTAACCACTCTCTGGTTCGGCCAGATTCTGATGTAACTTCATAAGTATACTGTCCATCATTTTCAGCAAAATTAACCTCTTCACCTGAAGCCGGTGATACAGAAGCTTTATATGAAACTGTAATTTCCGGGGTAACAGCTGAAAGGTCAGTATCTGGCTGTACAAAAATTGTAACATGAGAATCATCATCTTCCAATGACCTGATAATGACAGGAACTCCTATTTGATTATCTATTCTGAAGTCTTCGATTGCACGTTCATGACTTACAACACTTTCTACCGGGTTTTCTGAACATGCTTTCAAAAGAATACCGGCTGTCATTGCCAATAAAATCGCTGCTGCTGTATAACTTTTTTTACACTTAAACATAGTTTTATCAAGTTTTTTGTTTTAATCGATTAGATCGTTTACATCTCTTTCGATCTGCGGAATTTCATAGTAGTAGGCGTTATTGTGAATAGTTTTACCATATCGCCCCTGTAATATTTCTTCCATTTTATTTGTTCGGCGAAGGTCGAATAATCTGTGGCCTTCAAAGGCCAGCTCCCAGCTTCGCTCATCAAGAACCGCATCTCTGAAATCTGAAGGACTTAACCCGGGTTCCAAATCATCAAGACCGGCTCTGTTTCTGATTTGATTTATCGCATTATAACCTTCGGCAGTTGGCCCTTCAGCTTCAGCATATGTCAATAAAATATCTGAATACCTGAGAATGGGTATATCAGTACTTGTTTGTTCGCCGGTTTGATCAGGGTCAATAAATTTTCTTGTAAATGGAGCTTCAATTCCTCCCCCGGGATATGTCAGGTATTCACCATCAACAATCACCGAATCCACCATAAGTTCATTACGGCGCAGATCTTCCTCATCAAATGAGAAATAAAACCCTTCTTCTGTTATTACGTGGTTCCAGCCAGAAGGAAAAGAAATGCCATCTAATAGTTCAATTTCAGCTCCATCGAGATAGGGGTTTATGAGGAGGGGCATCTTGCTGTAATTGCCTTCATTTTCACCGGCTCTGTCAACAGTTGCATAAAATATCCGTTCCGGACCACCCTCATTGTAAACACTAAATATTTCTCTCAGATCTTCTTCGAGGTAGTAGATATTTTGATCGTTAACAACATAGCCAGAATAGACAGATGCTAACTCGTAATAACTTTCCGGATCAGTTACAAACTCAAAGCCTTCAACACCTGTAGCCCCGGCTGATGCTAAATGCAAATATACTTTGGAGAGTAAACCCCACGCTGCAACCTGGTTAGCCCTTCCATACCGGTTTTGCTGGTCCATCAATTCAATAGCCTCATTCAAATCTTCAATTATAAATTGATAAATATCTTCCTGAGGTGTTAATCCCTGCATTGTACTTTCAACATCTCTGATCGCAGATGCATGAAGTGGCACATCACCAAATAACCTGACAAGATTAAAATAATGGAGCGCCCTTAGAAAATGGCCTTCACCAATGAGCTGGTTTCTTAAAGTTTCATCCATTTGGATTTGCGGAACTTCTTCTATAACCATATTCGCCCGGTTTACTCCGATATATGCATACCTGAAAACATCGGTCACTTCTCTGTTATTAGCTAACGGGCGAAGCTGATCAAGATCATGTTGAGATGCTCCTACATCCGGTTTTAACGTAAACTCCTCAGTAGGTACTGTAGTTACCAGATAGAAATGCCTTGAATAGTATTCAATTTCAGGTAAGATTGCATAAGCGTATGCAACTGCTGACAAAGCATCACCCTCAGTTTCATAAAAGTTTTCTGATGATAAGAATCCGACAGGATTTTCTTCCAACGAACAGCTAAGTGCCAGTAATCCTATTAAAAAGGTTGTTATTATTAATTTTTTTGATTGCATAATGCTGATTCTAAAGGTTGTAGTAATTATTTATGCAGAAATTAGATTGTTACATTTATTCCAAACATGAATTTGGTAGGCCTTGGATAGAAACCCCAATTAAGGCCATTTTCCCCTACTTCAGGATCAAAACCAGATTGGAATCTGGTAAAGGTGTGCAAATTATCTGCACTGAAATAAAACCTAAGCCTGTCAAGAGGTAAAAATCCCGGTTCGTTTAATGTGTAGCCTAATGTTATGTTTTGAATCCGCAGATAAGACCCATCTTCTATCCACCAGTCAGAAACTTCATAACCTCTTAAATTATTCAGGCTTGGGTATTCATTTGTTGGATTATCGGGAGTCCACCTTTGCATCTGAGCGCTTGCTGTAGAAAACTTTTGCAGATTAAAAACATCACCACCTATTGCTCCATACAGCATAAAAGAAAGGTCGAACTGACGATAGTAGAAGTCAGTTGAAATACTGAAAATAAAGTCAGGATTTGGATCACCAATAATGGTTCGATCATCAGCATCTACTACACCATCGCCATTCAGGTCTACATATTTTATTTCTCCGGGTTGTGCCTGTTCGCCTGTTAAACCAGCTGCAAGCCCTTCCTCTAATGTCTGAATAATTCCATCTGTTTTATATCCATAGAAAGCAAAAAGCGGAGATCCCTCTTTTAAGACATTAACTGGAGTTCTGAACATTTCAATTTCACTGCCCCAAAACTCAAAATCACTATCTCCAACTCCTACCACTTCATTTCTGTTTAGAGAGTACATTGCTCCCAAATTCCAAATGAATGAGCCGCGTAACAGGTTAGCTTCTGCAGCAAGCTCAAAGCCCCGGTTATCAATTACACCGTCATTCACCCATATTTCATCAAAGCCCGATGAAATAGGTAATCGTTGCAATCGAAGCAGATCGCGGGTTCGCTTGTGATAAACATCTGCAGTTAAGGTTACACGGTTGTATAAAAATCCAAGTTCTAACCCTAAATTAACCTGTTCGGTTGTTTCCCACTTCAGGTCAGGATTAGCAATACCACTCCAGATCTTAAAAAAGTCATCCCATCTGAAAATACCGGGGCCATATGCAGTTACAAATCTTCCATCAAGGAAGTATTCATTTGAGCCCAATCGGTCCAGAGTCTGATATGGTGATATACCCTGGTTTCCTGTTAGTCCATAGCTTAGGCGTAATTTAACTTCTGATAATAATTCCTGATCCTGCAAAAATTCTTCATTATGCAGATTCCAGCCGATTGCTCCAGATGGGAAAAATGCCCATTGATTATTTGATCCGAATTTGGACGATCCGTCTAATCGGGATGTAAATGTGAGTAAATATCTTTCATCATAAACATAGTTTGCCCTGCCCAATGCAGAAAGTAACACCTCTTCAACCTGGCTGTTATTCACTATTGTTTCCTCGGCTGCGTTCAGATCTTCATTACCTAATGACTCATTAATAAATCCTCTGCCTTCGAGATTTGAAGTACGGGTAATCGATTGTTCTGTGGTAACACCGGTTGTCAGATTAAGCCTGTGAACACCGGCAAATTCATTTTGATAGGACAGATAATTTACTGATGCCCATGATCTGTTTCTAAAGTTTGCAATCGAACCAAATCCATCAAATTGGTTTCCGGTGGAAGTATATCTGGAAGGCTGGAAATTATCCCAAACTGATTCACCATAGCTTAGATTTATTTGAGAATTGAAGTTTAAATTCTCACGAATATTCCATGTAGCTCTTCCTGAAGCAACAACATCTATTGATTCTCCCTGATCTGTTACTTCGCGGGCAAGTGCAATTGGATGCCAGTAATCCTGAGGTCCGATTTGGAAATACTCACCATTTTCATCGTAAACAGGAAAAACCGGTGATCTGCCATATGAAGCACTTGATCTTTCACGATCCGTCATAGATAAATTAACATTCGCAGATACGTTTAAATCGTCAGTTACCTGCTGATTTAAATAAACCCGGCCGCTTAATCTCTCATATCTGTTGTTTATCGTAAGACCCTCTTCTGCGTAATAATTACCAGAAAAAATATAACGTGTTTGATCGCTGCCCCCTTCAATCGACAGCGTATAATCGTTAGTTATAGCATTCCGATAAACCTCATCCTGCCAGTTTGTTCGATGTGGCCAGTCGCCGCTTCTTAGTTCTGCCTCAGAAGGATAATAGGTTCCCAAATACGTTTGACCTGTAAATAATGCATCCTGGCCGGCATTTACTCTCGATTCGTTTGCAACGATTGCATATTGAACAGGATCTGTGAATATGTCTAAATCCTGGGCTAATGTAGATACACCATTTTGGATATTCAGATTAATTCGTGTGCTATGGTCATCTGTTTGACTTGTAGTTGTTACAAGTATTACACCATTCGCCCCTCTTGAACCATAGATTGCAGCAGCTGAAGCATCTTTTAAAACTTCAATAGATTTAATATCAGATGGATTAATCTGATTTAAATCGCCTGCTGATCCTAATGGAAATCCATCTACTACATATAGCGGACTATTTGATCCATGTAAGGAACTGGCGCCACGAATTCGCATTGTAACTCCTTCTCCGGGCTCACCAGAAGGCCCCATTACCAGCAAACCGGGTACCCGCCCCTGCAGCATTCTGTCGAGAGAGTGAGACTGGAGATTTTCAAGCCTTTCTGCCGGGACCTGCGAAACTGATCCTGTCATATCCGATCTGCGCATTTCCCCATATCCAACAACAACAAGCTCATCACCCATCATTGCCCCGTAAGCCATCTCAACTTGAATTTGAGACCTGCCTTCTAACGGTACCTCTTTAGTAGAAAAACCGAGATACGAAAATATTAGCACTTCATTTTCGTCTGCAACTCTTAGAGAAAAGTTACCTTCTAAATTTGTTGTAGTACCAATACTTCTGTCGCTTTTCAAAAAGATGTTAACACCGATCAATGGTTCGCCATCTACATCTGTAACGGTTCCTTCTACAAGGTGCCCGGTATCTTGCGCTGCCACATTAACACTAAAACTGAATATCAACAGAATTGTTAAAAGCGCTTTCAGGTATATTTGAAGTTGTACTGTATTTCCCATAATAAGTTTGTTTGTAAATCAGGTATTACTTGTAAAAAATTAAATATGTAAGTGTTCATTGGGTGTTAGTTCTGTCAGAACACCATCCCTTTTTCTAATCTTACAACTGAGCAATAGGAACACTTACAAATTGTCCCCGTCAATAATTAATCAATTTGATTGTTTAATTGCAAGAAAAATTTATATTTTCATAACAGAACTCGCAGAAAAGCGGTTACAACACACAAAAACACCTTTCAAAGAATTTAAATGAGCAATTTTTTTGACAGTGAAAACTAAATCAAATTCTAATGGATAAAATTAAACAGTTAACTCGTAAAGATTTTTTAAAAAAAGGTGGATTGTTGGGTGCGTCATTAACACTTCCCGCTGCTTTCCAATCATCGGCCACTCATAAATATGAAAACCGGCTCCCCTACTGGAAAGGATTTAATCTTCAATATTTCTACAAATTAAACAGAGGTATTCACGAGCCAAAAGAAGAGCATTTTAAGTGGATATCTGATTGGGGCTTTAATTTTGTAAGGCTGCCAATGTCTTACAGAACCTGGTTAAAAAAGAAAGTATACGCCAATACAAATATTGATGTGAAAGAAGTGTACAAAATTGATGAAAGTACCCTCGAGTTAATTGATAAAGCAGTTCATTATGGGGAAAAGTATGGCATTCATGTAAATTTGTGTTTTCATCATGCACCCGGGTTTTGCATACATAATGATGTAGTTGAGCCTTTCAGCCTCTGGGGTGACGAAAAGGCTATTGAAGCATTTGAATTCCATTGGAAATTATTTGCAAAAAGATATAAACATATCAGTACATCGAACCTCAGCTTTAATCTGTTTAATGAAGCACCATGGCCTTATGATAATTTTAACGGCGAAATTTACAGGCGTTCGGTTGAACCGGCAGTTCGTGCTATTCGTAAAGCTACTCCACACAGAATTATTATTGCCGATGGTGCCGGAGCCGGAAATTTAACTGTCCCGGAATTGATTCCGCTTGGAATAGATCAAAGTGTTCATTGTTATATACCGGGCAGTATAAGCCATTATGATGTATCATGGATCAGCGGAGTTGATTGGGAAGACCCGATTTGGCCGAACGCAATAGATCAGCACGGTTACAAGTGGGATCGTGAAAGGCTGGAAATGTATTACACTCCCTGGAAAAAACTTATAAAACAGGGTGTTGGTGTTCATCTTGGTGAAACAAGCGGCTCTCATAAACTACCGCATGATGTATTCCTTGCATGGTTCAGAGATGTTCTTGAAATTTTTCACGAAATGAAAGTAGGGTACTGTTTATGGGATTTTATAGGTGCAAGTAATTTTGGCATTTTGGACAGTAACCGGGCTGATGTGGAATACGAAGATTGGTATGGGCACAAATTAGATCGAAAGTTATTAACCATGCTCCAGGAATTTCAAAGCTGAAAACTCTATGCCAAAAAGTAAAAATAGATTAAAGAATTATATCTCCTAAAAATAGTTGCAGAAACTTTCCGTAGTTATTTGCACAAAATTATATTCCTATGCTTAAAATACGCTTGTTGAAATTATTTGTAATAAAGTTTTTACTGTTGGTAAATATCTCTGTCTCACAGAACTCAATTACTGAATATGAGTCAGATTCTGACAATTTTATTCAATTCGAAAAAAATGTATTCACAATATCTGTTGATGCAAACTATGATAATCCGTTCGATCAGCATGATATTAAACTGAATATGATGTTTACCTCACCTTCGGGCGAAGAGCGTAAGCTGCCTGTATTTTTTAGCTCTGAGTCTGAATCCGGCTCAATCTGGAAAGCTCATTTTGCTCCTCGCGAGACCGGAGAACATAGTTACCATTTCGAGCTATTTATAGACGGAGAATTAACGGATGCAACTACTGAAGGATCTTTTGATGTGCAATCATCTGATGGTAATGGCTTTGTAATTAAAAATAGCGATCCAACTAATGAATGGAGCCTGACTTATGATTCCGGAGCACCCTTCAGAGCTTTGGGAATAAATATTGGATGGGAATACCGCAGCTGGGAAGATCCAAATCATACCTATGAGTATTTTTTCGAAAGGCTTGAAAGTGGCGGGGCAAACTTTGTTCGAACCTGGATGCATGCATGGAATTTACCATTAGATTGGCAGCAGGTTACAAACACAAATATCTATTCTAATTCTGACGAATATTTTAATCCCGGGGCAATTGAGCGAATGGATGAATTGATTGAACTGTCCGAAAATCATGGGATTTATTTAATGATCGCATTAGATGCACACGGGGGGTTTATATCTAATTCAGAATGGCCAATTAACAGATATAATTCAGATAATGGCGGTCCGGCTGATTCACCATCAGAGTTTTTCACCAATGATGAAGCAAAAAGCATGTATAAAAACAGGTTGCGATATCTTGTGGGAAGATGGGGCTATAGTACTGCTATAGCCGTTTGGGAATTCTTTAATGAAATAGACAATGTAAGAGATGCAGAACAAATATCTGACTTTCACATTTTTCAATGGCATAATGAAATGAGCACGTATTTGAAAAGTATTGACCCTTACGATCATCTGGTATCGACAAGTATCTCTCATGGTGAAATCAATAATTTGTTTAACGTAGCTGATATTGATATCAATCAAAGCCATTTATACAGAGAAACTGAGAACATTCCCGATGTGCTTACAAACCACGGTACAAACAGGCCTTATGTTATCGGGGAATATGGCAGAGAATGGGACTGGAATATTGACTTTTCAACAATTGAGGATGAAAAGATTCACGATTATAAACGCGGGCTTTGGTATGGTCTATTTCATTCAACTCCAATTCTTCCCATGAGCTGGTGGTGGGAGTGGTTTGATGAGAGAGACCTGTTTGAATACTTTTCCGGTGTTCGCCTTATTATGGATAAAATGCTGGAATCGGGTAATGGTAATTTTGAGCTGATTGAAAGCTCATTTCCGACCGAGGCTTATGCAGTAAAAACAGATTCTACAATTTATGCATACATACATAACATTGAATCCTCCTCGCTTAATGATCTGACTCTTACGATAAGCGGAGCTGATGACTATGTATATGAAGCCAGATTATTTGACCCTGAAACGAATGAATTCGAACCATTAGGCAATTACAGTACTTCAAGCGGAAACGTGACCATTCCAGGCCTCTCACTGGATAGACATGAGCAAAAAATTGTTATACTGGATCCAAGGGAATCTGCTGAAAATGGTGAGCAACCCGGCAGTTCATTCGAATTAAATAGCAATTTCCCCAATCCATTTAATCCAACAACCAATATCTCATTTACAGTGCACGAAACTACCGGGATGAATCTTACAATAAGAGTTTATGATCATCTTGGAAGATTTATTCAGCAACTTACCGACCGTAGGTATTATTCACAGGGTACACATGAAGTTAGCTTTGAAGCTGAAAACTTATCTTCCGGTCTATATATTTACAGAGTTACAGGCGGGGGAAATGAAGAGACCGGAAAAATGATGTTAATAAAATAATTGAATTGGAAGCTGTTTTCTTCCGGCTAATTGCTATAAGATTTTCCTGGATTTAAAACTATCAACTCTATCCATCCCGTTATTTTCTAAAAATTTGGGAATTGGAGCGAATGATGTATACAAGGGAAGAGTTGCGGCACCCAATGCAGTGGCCTCAACACCGGCTGTTGATTGCCTGATTTCAGGGGATGAAGTTTTCTTCTGAATTCTGAGTGATGGTAATTGTTCCTCAAGTTTTTCAATCAGATATCTCAAAACTTTTTCAGGCAATCTTCCTCCAATAAAAATAACATTGGGATCAATTAAATATTCGATTGCCAAAATCATAGGTGCCAGCTCTCTTGCCCCATTATTTAGCCAGTCCAATAATAATGAGTTTTTATCTTCTAACAACTGAATAAGATCTTTAGGATTTTCAACATTAAATCCTTCTTCATTCAATCTTTTATATAACAAAGGTAAATTAAAAAGCATACCTAAATGTGGTTGCTCAAATTCATCTGACACGTATTTATCATTAGACAATGGAAAATAACCGAGCTCTCCGGCATTACCAGTCGCACCTGAATGTAGCTGACCATTTATAAACACTCCCCCGCCAAGCCCTGCACCAAACGCTATATAAAAGAAATTATCAATATGCTTGCCATCACCATACCATCGTTCACCAATAGCTGCTGATGATGCATTATTTTCCAATATAACCGGGAGTCCAAGTTTTTTCTCCAGCATTTCTACTACGGGAATATGATCCCATCCTTCGAAAAACTGCGGGTTTACTACATTAGTAACAATGCTTCCTTCTGATATTACAAGCGGCCCGGGCAAACCCACACCCACACCCCAAATCAAGTCCAGGTCGATTCCTTCAAGCTTAATTAGTTTCTCTACATTTTCACTAATTAATTCTACTGCTTCATCAGGTGTGGGAAAATTTAAGTTAATCCCAATATGCTGTCGCATCTTACCGTTTAAATCAACAAGCACGCATGAAAGGTGATCTTTATCCAAATCAATACCAATAGAATAGGCTGCATCCCCATTTAACTTTAATAAAATAGATGGAGCCCCTCTTCCCTCCTGAACACGATCATGTTCATAGATAAGTCCCGCATTCATCATTTTTTTCGTAATATTTGTCACTGTTTGAGCAGTTAATTGCGTACGTTTTGCAATTTCTGCTCTTGATACAGGCCCTTCTAATCGAATAGTTTCTAAGACCAGTCTCAAATTAAATGACTTGGCATATTTTAAATTTGTACCCTTAAGCATGATGAAATTCGGTGCAGATTGATTTAATTCTTTAGGTTTTTAGCATATAAATTATAATTAAATACCCTCCTACAATAACAGGGTTCCGGTTGTAAATATCAATTTGAATTTAATCAAATTGAATGATTATTGTAATAATCATTCCTATAAAATAGTTTGACCAATATTTAGTTCGCAAACTATAATTAACAGAGTACTAAGGAGAATTAAACACAAACTTCAATCCCACCGACATTCTTAAAGCTTCAAACGCAAATGCAA
>CAZXYQ010000049.1:4995-18132 GCA_964644975.1 uncultured Rhodohalobacter sp. | reverse complement strand
CTGAAAGCGCTGAACGATTATAAGGTAAAGTTGATGAAAATGCTGAGCCACGATATGCGTTCTCCCCTAAACGGCATTATCGGCCTTTCAGGGATGCTTAAGGAGATGAATATCACAGAAAATCCCGATCATCTTGAACTTCTCGAAATTATAGAGCAGAGTTCAACCCAACTGAATCACATGATTGATGAGGTGATGAGCTACACTATCATTGAGTCAGATGGTTTAAGTATTGAAAAAGAGGAGACAGACCTTGAAAAGTCGGTAGCCGATATATCAAAGCTTTACCAGCCAGCGGCAAGAATAAAAAAGATTGACCTCGGTTTTTACACTGAAAATCTTACAGAACCTGTGCTGATGGATGGCGATAAGTTTGAGCAGATTCTTGGTAACCTGCTATCAAATGCTATCAAGTATACGAAACAGGGAGGCAGTGTGAAGCTGTCGCTGGTCCGAAAAACATCCGCCAACCGTGATGAACTGGAGCTTGTAGTTGCAGATACCGGGGTAGGCATAAAAAGTGATGATTTGAACGATATCTTGTCAAGCAACAGCCAGCTGGTAAGTGATGAGGGAACGAGTGGTGAAAAAAGTACCGGGATTGGCCTTACCATTGTAAAACACTTTGTGGATCTGTTTTCAGGTGAGCTCAGCGTTGAGAGCAATGTAAACGAGGGTAGCCGGTTTACGGTAACTATTCCGTTGTAGCAGACAAGGCAGACCAATTGAGAGTTTAGCTTTCAAATCTATTTTATATAGAACAGGTCCGGAATATAATACTCTGCTTCATGAAGGTCATTTTGATAGTAGGTTTCGTACCATAATTCTGTACTGTCGTCACTCCAGTTCTTGCTGCCATCTATTCTCACAACTGTAACCCCAACCTCAAAGGAGAGCAAACCCTCAATAAACCGGTTACTTGTGGCCTCGAGTTCAGGAACAGTTACATCAAGAACGCCACGGGTGTAGGCATCACGATCGTAAACTGCGGCATTGGCGGATGTGAGAAACAGAACAGGATCTGTGGCTATCAGGTGTTCTTCATACACACCGCCATGGAAATGATGATTTGCGTGATATATGTGCGTCCGGACCTCTTCACCAAATGTTTCTAAAATAGCACGTTGTGCATGCTGATAGATATCGCCGCCCATGGTGTATACAAAATCACCATAGCGGATCTGAAGGTGTAGGGACCGGTTGTTTCTGTTGTCATACTGTTCAAAATATTCTGAGCGATAATATTCAAGCTGTTCATCGTCCTCATCAAATACCGGGGCATTCAGGATTTTAATCTCAACATCATCACCCCCGATCCCGGTAATCACATTACCAACATAAAACTGATCCCAGTGCCCAGGCGGGAAACCGTAATCGCCATAATCATAGGGATCGTTTGGATTCTCTTTGTCATCGTAATCTCCAAAGTGGTTTGGCGGCTTTGCAAGATTGTATCGGACGTGTCCGATCTCAAAATTCTCGAGCAGAGCGCCCACTCCTGAAAAGTGGTCGTAGTGCCAGTGGCTCAAAAAAACGTGATCGATACGCTGAACACCATTCTCATCTTTCGGTAAATGTTGCTTCAGAAAAGGGACTATATATTTTTCAGCCGCGGGGACCGTGCCGGTATCCATCATCAGCATTTCACCGTTCGGAAGCTGGACAAGAACAGCATCACCGTGTTCAACATAAAAACTGACGATATTCATGTTGTGATGCTTCTCCTCTCCGGAGGGAACCACGTTTAGCTGAACATCATGTTTAACTCCACTACCAAAGCCAAATGAGATTGTATGTATTCCTGAACCAAGCATTTCCAATGATTCTGATGATAACTTGATGGTTTTGGAATCGGGCAGATCTTCTGCTTCCGGTAGATTACTGAGTGGTGTGCTTGTATGCTCCACTTCAGTACCGTTTTTGGTGACAGACACTAATGGATCTCCGTTTTGGTGCACCTGGAAGAACAGGTCTCTCGGCGATATCATGTAAAAAACATTTTGACGTGGTGTAACAATAGCCCGGTCACTGATATAACCAGCCTCAAAATTTGCGGTAACCGTCTTGTTGGCATCAATAACAAAACCTTCGTAGGGGTTAGATGCATCTTCATCGAGATCTCCTTCCCAGTTTATAAAATCAAATCGTCCAAGCGGCCGGGCGGTTAGTGTCACCTCATCTCCGGGTTGATAATACTCCCTGTCCGGGCTTAACTCAATGTGGCCGGTATACTGTGGATTTACGCTCGTGGTTATCTGAAATTTGTCTGAATCAGATGATGTCTGTTTGCTATCACTACATGCAGAGAGTATGAGCAGGAATACAAAACTGAAAATGGCTGAGTTTCGAGTAAGATTTGGTTTCATAAATCTGTTACTGTACATATTATATTTCATTTATCAAGCACTCTAATAACTTTTCAGGGCATCCGTCTCACCCAGGCTGGTCAGGATTTTCTGTAGCCCGTCTAAATTTCGCTGCAGCACATCGCGTACATCTTCGCCCTCAGTATGGCCGATAATCCCAATTTCTCCGCTAAATCCTAAATACATGAGAGTTCTGATCATCATTTTTTCATAATCTCCTTTACCAATACCCAGGATATGAGCGCCATCTTTTTCCATACCGTTCAGGTTTACAGTTACCAGCCACGGCATAATGGTATCGAGTACTTCATCAAAACTGTCAATATGTTTGTGGCCGTGGTGAAAATTGAACACAATCCCGATATCATCACGGCCGGTTGCTTTAATTATCCGTACCTGGTTTTCCGGCTCACTTGCCCATCCGCCATGATTATAAAGTGCAACAGTGCTGCCCGATAGCTGAGCACGACTGTGAATTTCGCTGATAATTCCCGAGACTTTTGCCAGCTTTTGTTCTTCGCTGAGACCGTCATATAAATTATCGTGCAATCCTACCCAGATTCGTGTTGAGGTCGCTGATTCCTCCAGCGCATCAAATATTTTGTCGTGCTCTGGCAAAAGTCCGTCTGAGGATCGTTCGTCAATCCACAGCCAGGTGGCAGAGAGTTCGATTCCATGCGCCTCCAATTCATTGATCTCTTCCGGGAAGTCCGGCAGATGGTGATCACGCCAATCATAAGCAAATTTTGCGAATCCCAGGTCGGATAGCATTTCGGCACGCTCAGATGGAGATCTGTTCTGATTATCATAGGGTATGACACACCACGCCAGGAGGTTATCTTTTTGGAAAAGATGGTTATTCACTGTTGAACTGTTTTCTTCGATTGAGCATCCAACCAAAAGAAGTATAGCTATGATTAATAAGGTGAAAGTCAGCCATGATTTCATATAAGCAGAGTTCATTGTTCAGGAAATGTTGAGAAATATTTTGTATCCTCAAGTCCTCTTCATTATAATAAAACAAATTGATTAATTAAATGTTGATTTCATTTAAAGCCTGAAAAGAAAAGCACTTTATCAACTTATGACTTTTGCGTTTACAGGTTACAAATAAATTTAGAATAGGAGGAGCATAATAATGATACGAAGTCTATCACTCTGTATATCAATAATTTGTCTGGTTGGGATCCATCCAGTTGAATCCAGTGCCCAGCAGTCGGATGTGGCGGCATCCAAACCCCTGGGGCTGATTCTAACATGGCAGCAGGATCCAACAACTACGATGACAATAGACTGGCATACTGGTCCTGATGAAGAACCATCCTGGCTTGAATATAAACGGGTTGGATCTGATGAGTGGAACCCATCAACGGTTGAAGTTATGGATTTTCCTTTTTCCAACTGGAAGATTCACCGCACTGAATTGACCGGCCTTGAACCGGGCAGCGAATACCGGTTTCGGATTGGCGAACATCACAGTGCAGTCTGGAAATTCCGAACAATGCCTGATAATGCTTATGAACCAATTCGGTTTGCGGTAGGAGGGGATGTACGTCACCGGCTCGACTGGATGAGGCAGACAAATCGCCGCGCGGCGGCTTATGATCCGGATTTTATAAAATGGGGTGGCGACCTGGCCTACGCTGATGCACGGGCAGACAGAGTCTATCGCTGGAAGGAATTTGTAGAGGTAATGATGACTACTTTGGTTACGGCTGATGACCGTGTTATTCCGGTTTTGGCCGGAATAGGCAACCATGAAGTAAAAGATCACAGCTGGAATCGTTGGGAGGAATACGAACAAACCGACGAAAAGCGTGAGGAGTATGCACCCTATTTTTACCGGCTATTTGCTTTTCCCGGGCAGCCGGGCTATGCTGCGCTGGATTTCTCCGATTACATGAGCATACTGATGCTGGACACGGGGCACTCCAATCCTGTTGAAGGTGCACAGACAGAATGGCTCAGGAAGGCGCTCGAAGATCGCTCGCATATTCCCCACCTTTTTCCTAACTATCATATTCCTGCATTTCCATCTGTTCGTAATCCCAATGATGAAATACACGTAAAACTGAGGGAAGAGTGGGTTTCCCTATTCGAAGAGTTTGGGGTGAGAGTAGCATTTGAGAGCCACGATCACGCCTATAAGCGAACATATCCTATTCGAGGCGGAGACTTCAGCGCAGATGGTATCGTGTACATTGGCGATGGTGCATGGGGAGTTTATACACGGCCAATCGGTGGGGGAGATGATCCGGAATTTTGGGGGTATCATGGTAATGATCCCTGGTACCTGAAGCGGGCATCATCCCAGCGCCACTTTATTGTGGGTACTATCCACGGGCCACATCAGCATTTCCTGATGATTAATGAAGATGGCGCTATTATTGATGAGTATCCACTCACACCTCATCTGGATAAGAAACTAAATAAGCTGGCTGAGCCCTGGGAGTAGAGTTTAATTTAATCCGGATTATTTAAAACTTTAAAAGTTTTGTTACTTAAAGCATTGAAAAAATTGATCTTATAAAGAATAGTTGGAAGTCCAGTTTTGAGCTATCATAAAGTGCTGCGAAATTTCCCCATGAGCTGCGTTTAAGTGAGAACAGTTTACTCAGGGTACAACAGTACCATTCCGTCGCTTTTTCACTTTGCCATGCTAAAAAATAATTTGCTGTGCGTTCAAAAAATGAGCTTGATGAATATTCCAGGTTGAGCTTGAAAGACAAGTTCCATTAAGCGGATTAATCAGATTTTTTGTCGATGAAGCCTATTACGACAACCTTAAACTGAAGGCCAACTGTTCGGGTAGGGGAGGTGAGGGAAAAACAATTTGATTTATTATAACAAATTGATTAATCTCTAAAAGAATAAATAAAACAATTTGACTAAATAGAATTCTACTACAGTATTTTCTTATGCTTAAAAGTCTTAGAGTAACCTTATAAGTAGAATTCTTAACGATAAACGAGCCTTTTAAGAATAGCTTTAAATATTTGTACTGAATTAGAAGCGCTTCTCAAATCTTCCTGATATTTTCTAATTAATTACTGTACACAAATTAAAATAAAAGTGATATGCGAAATATAATTACCATTTTTATAGCATTTTCTTCTCTTCTTTTATTTCAGGAATACACCTACGGCCAGCAAAGTGGAACGATAGAAGGTGTTATTTACGATTCCGGATCGAACGAGCCACTATTTGGAGCTAACGTCTTTGTGCTTGGAACAAACAGAGGTGCTTCAGCCAATGCTGAAGGAGAGTTCATAATTCGGAATGTGAGTCCGGGAACTGTAACACTAAGAGTCTCTTATTTAGGTTACAGGACCGAAGAACAAGTCGTTGAAGTAGAGTCCGGGGAAACCCTTAATTTGGTTTTAAACCTGACATGGGCGGGGGTTGAAGGGCAGGAAATTACAGTTTCGGCACAAGCCCGTGGTCAAATGTCTGCAATAAATCAGCAGCGTGCATCCAACAGGATTTCAAATATCGTTTCGTCTGACAGAATTCAGGAACTGCCCGATGTAAATGCGGCTGAGTCAATAGGCAGGCTTCCAGGAATTTCAGTCCAAAGATCGGGTGGTGAGGCCAACAAAATTGTAGTAAGAGGCCTTTCCCCAAAATACAATACAGTAACTGTAAATGGTGTGAGATTACCGTCTACCGATACACAAAACAGAAGTGTTGATCTTTCATTGGTCTCAAGCAACATGCTTGATGGTATCGAAGTTACGAAAGCATTGACAGCAGATCAGGATGCAGATGCATTGGGCGGGACAGTTGATCTTAGATTAATGAACGCTCGTGAGGGCGGAGTTGCGGTTGATTTGAAAGCACAGGGGGGGTATACAGCTCTGCAAAATACGTATGGCAATTATCAGGTGACCGGATCGATAGGCGATCGGTTTTTTGATAATAGATTTGGGGTGATTTTGAACTTCAATACTGATCGCTATGACAGAAGCGCCGATTTTTTGGATGCATCTTACGGCAGCAGGTTAGGTGATGATGGGGAGAGATTTCCTTTACCTACGAGCCTGAATTTACGAGAAAATACTTTAGACAGAAGTCGCATTGGTGGGAGCGCTATTTTGGATCTTCGGATTCCAAACGGCGGGGTCGTGTATAATGCCATGTACAACCAGTTGACAAACGACGGCTTTTCAAGAAGAAATAATATGAACTATGGCAATCGTGTTCATGAATATGTTCTTACTGAAGGCTTTAATGAAACATCTGTTTTTGCGAGCGGACTAATGCTGGAGCAGGATTTTGGATGGATCAAGTATGATGCAGGCGCCTCTTTAACTGGCTCGGTAAGTGAAAGTCCAAATGATTTAAATTGGCGATTCCGGGAGGAGAGCGCTGCTGATCAATCTTTACAGGAAGACACGCTAAGGCCTCGCGATATTCCTTTACTTTTTAGAAACAATATCGACAATACGTATCTCTATGATTTTTCAGAAACCTGGAGAAAAACAGATGAGAATGAAGTGGGATTTCACGCAAATGTCCAAGTCCCATTCAGCCTGGGCAATAATCTCAACGGATATTTCAAATCAGGGGCCAAATATCGACGCTTAGATAGGGAAAATAACCAAATACAACAAGGAGCAAATGCTTTTTATGGCGGCGGGCAATCACTTCGTGTGGCGATAGCCGAAAGTATGTCTGACTTGGACCTAAACGGCACCAACAGGCTCCCTTTAACGCCATTTCAAGATGATTATACCCGGGACAATTTTTTGGACGGAAGGTTTCCTCTGGGTTACACGATGAATCCGGATTTAATGCGCCGGGTAAATCAAATTGCGCAGGATGGAGAATTCACCAGCTTCTCACGGCAGGGGTCACTTGGCAATGATTATGTAGGCAATGAACAGTTTACTTCCTTTTATATGATGTCTGAAGTTGAAGTCGGCAGATATCTTACAATCATGCCTGGTTTTAGATATGAGCATGAGTCCACAGACTATACAGCTAAATATTCAGGGGGCCTTGAGCCACCTGCAGGCACTGCACTTGAAGATATTTCATTTTCGGATACAACGGCCACACGTTCGAACGATTTCTTATTGCCCAATATGCATTTGCAAATTAAGCCTACTGACTGGATTAATTTAAGGCTTGCATATACGCATACTATTTCGAGGCCGGATTTCAGGCAATTTGCTCCAATTACTTACTACAACTTTACCGGTGGATGGGCAAACGCTCCAAATCCGGATTTGAAATCATCTCGCTCAAGAAATTATGACGCATCACTGTCGGTATTCCAAAGTAAATTAGGATTTTTTACGGTCTCCGGGTTCTATAAAGAGATTGAAGATCTGATTTGGGGTGTGTCATTTGGTACAATCCCAGGACAGCAGATTCTTCCTGACCTCGAAATCAGAGAGGCAGCAGGTAATGTGGTGGATGTATTTACGAGTATTAATAATCCAAACCCCGCTTATGTAAAAGGAATAGAATTAGACTGGCAAACAAGTTTCTGGTACCTCCCCTCTTTCTTGAAGGGTCTTGTACTCAATGTAAACTATACTCATATAGTTACAGAGACCGAGGTACCTGCCTTTGAGTTAGTGGAAGTCCCGATTACGCCCAGACCTCGAAGACCACCATTTGTTGAGAGAGTACTCGAAGACAGGTTGGTCTCCAGAACGTTGCCTGATCAGCCCAGTGATATTATAAATGTGACAATTGGATATGATCTGAGGGGTTTCTCAAGCCGTGTATCCTTTTTCCAGCAAATGGGGTCAATCATTGGATCAGGTGATGCATTTTCTACATGGAATAACACCTACAATGATGACTATTTCAGAATTGATGTTTCCTTAAAACAACAATTACCCTCCAATTTTGAAGTATTCATGAATCTAAACAATGTAAATAGCCAGGGTGACAGAACATATCAATCACCTGTTTATCAATACCCTCTGAATGAGCAAAACTATGGTTTTACAATGGATCTTGGAGTTCGCTTTAAGCTTTGAGAATTGTCGCTATAACTAATAAATCACCAATAATACAACAATAATAAATGGAGTCTCATATGAACTACTTTTACAAACTAATCCCATTAACTCTAGTGCTGTTGATAGCCATGAGCGGTAACGCTCTCGGACAGCAGGCCGATACTTTAGTAGTGCCGTGGCTTGACGGGGATAACCTGAGATCAAACGGTCTTTATGAAACCATAATAGCTGATACCACTGCTGATGGTGAACGAATTCCTAACCGTGTATATGAATTGGAACAAGGTGGATTCTACTACATTACTGAAACGATTCAGAATGATGGATGGCATCTCAATATTGTGGGTCAGGAGTCTGATCCAAATGATGAGTTTGCAAATCCACCGATGCTGCAAATAGGTGTTCAGGAGGGTACTGAAGGTGATACTCCAGGTAAAATGTTTAATGTCCGTGGCGATTTCACATTGAAAAATGTAATAGTTAACGGGAAAACCACTTTAGGTGAACTTCAATATGAAATTATTGACGTGCGCTACGATGGAGGTAATTTTGTGTTTGATAATAACATATTTGAATTTGCTCAGTGGGGAATGATGGGGTTCTATTCAAATAATGCCAATATCTATTACACCAATAATATCACTAAGAATCTGATATCGGAAAATGAACCATGGGGTGGACGCGGTTTTTCTGTCTGGGCTGATGTTGATACGGTTTGGGTCGAAAATAATACGTTCCACAATAATGGTTTTACCATCATGCAAGTTGAAGGTGCTTCTGCCAATTTTGTATGGTTTAACCAGAATACTATAGTGAACAATGGTCGCCAGCTAATGCTGTGGATGTGGGTACAGGAAGCATACTTTACCAACAATGTTGTGCTAAACCCATTCTGGCATGGAGAAGATCCGGCAACTGAAATTGGAAGTGGTCGTGCCCCGGATGAGCAGGAATCGGGCTATTTTGCCTTTCAAAACTTACCCGCTGAATATGGCCTTGATCTGCAGAGGCGAATTTTGATCGCTAACAACGCATTTTATACGACCCAGGAGTTTGAAGACTGGTACGCCAGCAGCGACATCATTAAACAGCCTATCCTAAATGAGCGGGCTCGCAATCTTTTTGACGCTAACGAAAATATGGTGGAAAAAGACAATACCTTTGATGTGGTTCCAGGCTTTGCAAACTATGCCGACAATCATCAGGAGGCGATAGATTTCATCACAAAAATACGTAACTCAGAGTCTGTCAGCAGTTCAGATGTCTATTATTGGGACAGAAGCGAACGCAATTTTGCGGACCATGAATCCATAGAGTGGCCTTTAGTTGATGATTTAACCTATAGTAATACGGCACTACAATCAGCAGCAATTGGGAATTATCCATTAGGAGATCTGAACTGGTATCCATCAAATAAGTCTAATTGGGAAGCCAATAGAGAAGCTCAGTATGATGAAATCCAAAACATGCTTGGCGGTCAGATAGAAGTTAATTTTGTTAAAACAGTAGAAGCTGAGTCAGGAACTGTATCAGGTAACGCTTCTGTAGTGGAAATGGATGACAGATTTATGGTCAGAGTAGAAGGTAGTGGTGACCCAACATGGAATCTTGATATAGAAACGGCCGGCGAATATGATGTAGTCGTTAAAAAACGAACGTGGTACGCTGATAACAATCCCGACCGGCAAACTAATATACTTGTCAATGGTGAAAATGTTGGAAATGTTACCATGGGTATGGAAATCACTGAAGATTTACCCTGGGCAGAGCCAAAACTTGAAGGTGTTGTATTTGAGGAAGGTGAAAATACTATTGCATTAGGCCACTCTTGGGGCTTCATGGAATATGAATCAGTCACAATTATGGACGGTGAAGATGTTATTACAACACTTTATCCAACCCAGGCAGTTTCAGTGGGTGGTCAGCTTAGATGTCCTCAGGATAAGCTTTGTGCAAGTGGTGATAAGTACGTTAATCTTACCGGTGGTAGCTTAAGTGTTCCAATCGATGTTGATGAAGGTGGAAATTATACTATTCAGTTTAATTTCATGATTATTGGCGGCGGCGACGCAACCGCTGACATTTCCTTCAATGGATCAACATCATTTTCACAATTATTTTCGGGAGGTGACTCTACATTTGTTGAATTAAGTATAGATGATATTGCCCTGGAAGAAGGTAATAATACCCTGAATTTTAGTAATGTATCAGGAGATCTTGGGATGGATAGTTTCGACCTGTTTATTGTACAACAAATTGGCGTATCTAATGAACCAAGTGAAATTGTTGAAGGATTCCAACTCCAACAAAACTATCCGAACCCGTTCAACCCAACCACACAGATCAGCTTCACACTGCCACAAGCAAGCGATGTGACACTTTCTGTATATAATGTGATTGGCCAGCGTGTTGCGGTACTGGCAAATGATGTTCTGCAGAGCGGTCAGCATACCTACTCGTTCGATGCAAGCAATCTTGCATCCGGTATGTACCTCTACAGGCTTCAGACAGACAATTTCTCATCCGTGAGAAAAATGATGCTCATTAAATAAGTTTCATGTTGTGATGTTTAATTTGAGCGGCCGGGTGAAACCTGCCGCTCTATTTTTTTGTGTTTAATTAGAATTTCTGCCCTCACTCATTTTGCTTCATGAGTTTACACTTTATAGACCTGCTGATCATTGGTATTTACCTTGTAGCCACTGTTTTTATCGGCTTTTGGATCTCGAACCTTGCCGGGAAAAACATTCAGAACTATTTCCTGGGCGGAAACAAGATTAAATGGTACTACCTGGGGCTATCGAATGCTTCGGGGATGTTTGATATCAGCGGTACCATGTGGATGGTGTACCTGCTTTTTATTTACGGGCTGAACAGCATCTGGATACCCTGGCTGTGGCCTGTATTCAACCAGATTTTTATGATGGTTTTCCTGTCGATCTGGCTCCGGCGTTCCGGGGTGATGACGGGGGCTGAATGGATTAAATTTAGATTTGGTGAGAGCAGGGGGGCTCACCTCTCCCACATCATTGTGGTTGTTTTTGCCCTCTTTAATGTGATTGGATTTATCGCCTACGGGTTTATCGGAATCGGAAAGTTTGCCGCGGCTTTTCTGCCGTATGAACTGTCGGCTGATCCCCAGACCAATGTGTACTATTACGGCTTGATCATTACCGCCATCACCACGCTTTATGTGGTGAAAGGAGGGATGTTCAGCGTGGTGTTCACCGAAGTGCTGCAGTTTGTGATTATGACCATTGCCTGTATCTGGGTGGGGATTATCGCCATGCAGGCGGTATCTCCGGAGATGCTTGATGCGGCCATACCGGATAACTGGAAAAACCCGTTTTTTGGGTGGGAACTCAATCTCGACTGGTCCGGAATTATGGAAACCGCCAATCTGAAAATCGCTGAGGATGGCTGGAATCTGTTCACCATCTTTTTCATGATGATGCTCTTTAAAGGATGGCTTCAGTCGGCAGCGGGTCCGGCGCCAAATTACGATATGCAGCGGGTGCTCTCGGCTGAGACACCCAAAGATGCAGCAAAAATGAGCGGCCTTGTAAGTCTTGTTCTTCTCATTCCAAGATATATGCTGATTACCGGCCTCACAATTCTGGCGCTGGTATTTTTCAGCGATCAGCTAAACCTCATGGGCGAAAATGTAGACTTTGAACTGGTACTGCCGTTTGCCATGGCCAATTTTATTCCGATGGGCCTGCTTGGCCTGCTGATTGCAGCACTCTTTGCCGCATTTATGAGCACCTATGCCGCAACCGTCAATGCAGCACCGGCATACATCGTAAACGATATCTATAAGCGATACTTCAACCCGGATGCCGATGAAAAAACCTACGTCTACTGGAGTTACGGAACATCGATCCTTGTTGTGATTGTGGGAACGGCATTTGGGTTTATGGTGGGAACCATCAACGACCTGATTCAATGGATCGTTGCCGCACTTTATGGAGGCTATACCGCATCAAACCTGCTGAAATGGTACTGGTGGAGGTTTAACAGCTACGGTTATTTCTGGGGCATGCTGGGCGGGATTATTGCGGCGATGATCATTCCAGCCATTTTCTCAGATGTAACCCCGCTCTATACATTCCCATACATCTTCCTGATTTCGGTTGTCGGATGTATCTGGGGAACGCTGGCCACTCCGCCGGACGATGAAGAGGTATTGAAGAATTTCTACCTGAAAGTTCGTCCCTGGGGATTCTGGGGCCCGATTCATGAAAAGGTAGCGGCAGAGTATGAAGGCATCGAGCGGAACAAAGATTTTAAGCGCGACATGGTAAATGTAGTAGTAGGGATTATCTGGCAAACCGCCCTCACCGCTACCGGAATATTCCTGGTGATTCAGGAGTACACCTACTTTATGATGTGTGTTGCCGTGGTGCTCGCTTCTATGGCATTTTTGAAAACCAACTGGTACGATAATCTCGAAGATTATCCCGACGAACATGCAAAAAATGCAGAAAGCCTGATCGATACAGAAACCGGAAGCAGTGGCAGTGAATTGGATCATTTCGCCGGTTCATCAGAAATTAAAAAACAGTGAGTATGGAAAAGATGAAAAAAAATGAATTTAAAAAGGCGTTTGAGAAGCTGAAACAAAAGCACGAGAAATACCTGAATAAAAAGAACAAAATCTCCGGAGATGGCCGGGGATGGGTCGATCGGTATGAACATCCGGTCCTGACTGCCAAACATGCGCCGCTCGGGTGGAGATTTGATCTGAATCGTGAAACCAATCCGTTTTTGATGGAGAGGCTTGGAATTAACGC
>CAZXYQ010000049.1:1211-4895 GCA_964644975.1 uncultured Rhodohalobacter sp. | reverse complement strand
AAAACCCGGTAGCCGAAAAGGAAGAGGTGATTGAAACCCGCGAATATCACACCATCAAAGAGGTGAAAAACGGACAGGGACCACCGCCGATCAAAACAGACAAAGGATGGCTGCACCTGGCGCACGGGGTTCGAAATACGGCGGCCGGGTTGCGCTATGTGCTCTACATGTTTGTGACCGACCTGGAAAAACCGTGGAAAGTGATCCATCAGCCCGGCGGATATTTTATGGCGCCGAAAGGAGATGAGCGGGTAGGGGATGTTTCGAACGTACTGTTTTCCTGTGGGTGGATTCGGGATAATGACGATAAAGTTTTTATTTACTACGCCTCGTCAGACACCCGCTGCCATGTGGCCACAACGACGATTAAAAAACTGGTCGATTACTGCACGAATACACCTGAAGATGAAATGCGTTCAGCGGCATCAGTTCAATCGCGCCTGCAGCTTATACAACAAAACAGGAAGAAATCATTATAAAAAGGGGATTTTAGTAAATGGATAGCTTACAAAAACTACGTGTGGATACCAGCCGAGAACTCACCGAAGAGATTCTGCCCTATTGGATGACACTGGTATCTGATGAAAATAATGGCGGGTTCATCGGCCGGATCAATGGTGGAAATGAAAGAGAGCCTGCAGCCGACCGATCGGGAATTTTAAATGCCCGAATTCTTTGGACATTTTCTGCGGCTGCCCGTTTGCTCCAAAATTCTGACTATCTGAAGCATGCAAAAAGATCGTTTGAGTACATGGAAGATCATTTTTATGATAAGAGCAATGGCGGTTTTTTCTGGTTGGTTGATCATGGAGGACATTCCGTTAATGACAACAAATATGTGTACGCACAAGCATTTGCGATCTACGGCTATAGTGAATATGCCCGGCTTACCGGTTCAGAAGCTGCGCTTAAACGGGCTCTGGAAACTTTTCGGCTTCTTGAAAACTATGCACTCGATGAAACAAATGGAGGATATCGGGAGGCGTTTTCAGCTGACTGGGCCCCCCTTGATGACGTAAGGCTGAGTATCGGTGAACCCAATGAACCGCGAAGCATGAATACGCATCTTCACGTGATGGAAGCCTATGCAAATCTCTATCGCGCTGTAAAAAACAGTGAAGTAAAAGAGAGTTTGGCGCGGATTACTGAGTTGGTTATGACGAAGATCTATAACCAGGAAAATCACCATTTTGATACGTTTTTTGATGAGATGTGGAGCACGCGATCCAATTTCTATTCTTATGGTCATGATATTGAAGCTGCTTGGTTACTCATTGATGCAGCGGAAGCCCTTCAGGATCAGGCATTGACGATAAGAGCACAAGATGTGATGCGAGATGTTGCAGAGATCACCCTACGGGAGGGCGTGGATTCGGAAACCGGGGGTGTCTATAATACAGGTGAGAAGGGAATGCCGGTTGACACCGATTTTCACTGGTGGGTACAGGCAGAAGCAATTGCAGGATTTTTATACGCTTTTGAACTCACAGGCGAAGAGAAATACCTTGCCTGTGCCGAAAAGATTTGGTCTTTTGTAAAGTCAGTCATAAAAGACCATGAAGAGGGTGAGTGGTTTTTCAGAGTAAATGGCGATGGTGATCCCTACCTGAATGAAGACAAAGTCGGGCCATGGAAGTGCCCCTACCACAACTCCCGACTCTGCCTGATCATGCGGGAGCGGTTTGATGAGGGGGGCCAAAGCACACTTGCAGGTAAATCGGCTGCAAATGAAAATCGGGATTAAATGCATGTCAATCACATATTTCAGTATGATTAAATTTTTAGAAATACTGGGTGCGCTGAGAGTCAAACCTACGCTGATCGGCTTTATTGTTATCGCTTCGGCCACCAGGCAACGCTCTGGTCGGGGATTATTACGGACCCTTTTCCGGATTAACCAGCGCCGATAATTTTATGGAGTTCCGGTATCATCCCTTCGTCTATTTTGAAGAAGATTTGCGGAGATGTATTCAGATTGATTTTGTGCTAAAAGACAGAAATGCAGAGTAAGATGTTACTATTTGAAGGTGATAAAAAAGTAATCGGTACTGAAGTGGGAGTTATTGTTTTTTATAGCTTTATAATTCACCTATGGGTCTATCTATTTTAAGCAGGATCATATTGCCAAAAAAATGTCCGCCTATAATAAGCTTTTGTCCGAGTTGAAAAATTGAGTCAAAATGTGGTGGATTTAACTTAGCCATTTAAAATTATTCTTATGACCTACTCCAAAAATCATTTCATATCAATCGTTGTCGCTTTAATTGTACTCCTGAGTACTGCAGATATTTATGCGCAGAATAGGATAAACTTTGATGATAAAAACATTTGGTTAAACGGGGGAAATGTCGCGTGGGTAAATTTTGCCCGAGATGTCGGGCCGGGGCAAACCAATATTGATGATTTTAACTCAATGTTTACCCAGGTAAGTAATTATGGTGGAAACTCTATGCGATTCTGGGTTCATATCAATGGATCAAATACACCGGTGTGGAATGGCAATGAGGTAACGGGGCCGGGAGCCGGTACAATTGATGATCTCAGGGATATTTTAGATGCTGCATGGGAGAAAGAGATTGGTTTAATTCTATGCCTCTGGTCATTTGATATGCTTCGGGAATCATCTGGTGAGACTATAACAGGTAGAAACCGGAATATGCTGGAAGACTCTACGCTAACGCAAACCTACATAGATAATGCGTTAATACCGATGGTAGAGGAGCTTGGAGATCATCCCGCTATCTTAGCCTGGGAAATTTTCAATGAAGCTGAAGGGATGAGTAAGGAGTTTGGCTGGGAAAATATTACGGGAAGTGTAGAGAATCGCGTTGCGATGTCAGATATACAACGATTCACAAATATGACTGCCGGTGCAATTCGACGAGCCAATAGTAATGCAGTGGTTTCGAATGGCGCCTGGAGTTTTCATGCTCTTGCTGAAACCTCTAATCCAAATTCTAAAAACTACTATTCAGATGAAGAATTGATCAGCGCAGGAAAAGATAGTCTTGGAACGCTCGATTTTTACATGGTTCATTATTATGACTGGGGAGGGACAGCTTTATCCCCATTTCACAACCATGCAGATAGCTGGGGATTAGACAAGCCAATTGTTGTAGGTGAATTTGGAATTCCTTCCGGAGATCTGTTCGGTATACCCGGTTCTGAGCTATACGAAACTTTATATGAAAATGGATATGCAGGTGCCCTGGTATGGCAGTGGGTTGACTGGTATCAAAACAGGGGTAATTATGGCGAAAGCTGGCTGCGGGGTTTAGATCAGATGCTGTATATGAAACTGAACTACCCAGGTGATATTTCTCTGGGGCCAACTTATCCTCAGATTACCAGGTTCTCGGCTTTTCCGAATGAAATCACTGATAGCGATTCTGCAAGATTAGATTGGCAAGTCCATTTTGCTGATGTTGTTACGTTAAATGGAGAACCGGTGGCACATGCAGATACTATATTTGTGTCACCTTCCGAAACAACAACATATGAGATTGTAGCCTCAAGCGATACGACAGACGTTATCGACACGGCATCGATAGTTGTGCAAATTGTTGAAGCCAACAAGATCAACAGGGCTTTACTGAAACCTGCGTACAGTTCTGCAAATGAAACAGGGCATGGTAACGCAGATCCGAATTTTGTTACTGATGGTGATTTATCAACTCGCTGGTC
>CAZXYQ010000049.1:0-1111 GCA_964644975.1 uncultured Rhodohalobacter sp. | reverse complement strand
CCGGAAACATCTATTGAGGTGCGGGAATTTTCAAGGCTCCAGTTTACAGCTGAGGCAACGAAGGCAGACGGCATTATTGAGGAGGTGCTTTTTTATCTCAATGAAGAAGAACTTGTCAGTATTGCTGAACCTCCATTTGTTACAGAAACCACAATTGGCGAAGCAGGCACATACCAGGTTTATGCCAGGGCGCTAGATAGCAATGGATACAATGTTCAATCGTCTTCCCAATCCATATCTGTAGTTTCAGACCTTTCTAGTAAGAGGCTCGAAGCTGAACATGGAATTCTCAGCGATAGTGTAGATACCATCGATTTATCTGTGGGAGTAAGCGGAAGCGGTTATGTTGAATCTAAAGAAAAAGGGAGGATTACGTGGAAAAATGTTGGAATGGGCTCAGAAACTGATTTTGATATGAAGATTCGATTCCGTCTTTCTGATGGCATAAACAACCAGGAACTCCTAATCAACGACACGGTTGTGGATACCCTAATTTTCGAAGGGGATACAAACGGATGGCAAATCCTGGAAACAACCGTTGTTGCAGAAGAAGCGATATTTAGCCTTGGGCTGGCTAACCTGGATCAGAATATTCAGTTTGATTACCTGGATTTGAAGGCCAGCGGAGTTGGAACTTCAAATGAGGACTTATTAACTGGCCCTAAAATATTAACGCTTGACCAAAACTACCCCAATCCGTTTAACCCGGTGACGGTTATTGGTTATCAGTTACCGGAACAAAGTGAAGTGCGCCTGGAGGTGTTCGACATGCTGGGCAGGCGTGTGGCGTTGCTGGCAGACGGAGTTCAATCTGCGGGTACATACAGCGCAGAGTTTGATGCATCAAATTTGGCCAGTGGGGCCTACATGTACAGACTTACGGCCAATCAACAGGAACGTGTTCGGATGATGACGCTGATTAAGTGATTACTGTGAGAGATGAAAAGGGAAATCTAAATCTGCGATCTATGTTGACCTTCCCATCAGAGGGGACAGACCGGCGAAAGCTCGCGATGCGTGCCTTTCGGCTTTCAGGGGTGTGTTGACGGGTCCATGAATAAATTCCAGGGTAACTTTCAGGTTCTCAGCACCACAACACCCACCTCTGCCT
>CAZXYQ010000048.1:0-18193 GCA_964644975.1 uncultured Rhodohalobacter sp. | reverse complement strand
TATTAAATAAAAAAATGATTGCCCGCTGAATTTTAATCAACGACGCTCCATTGTCATACACATATGCATGTGGGGGATAGTGGGTGAACTGAGATATCTCATTTATCATCATCTTTCCCCTGTTCATTTTTGCTTGCCCAGAAACGAATCAAAAAGGGCACAAACGATCGAAGGGCCTATTGGTATTGGATGGATCGAAAGATCAAATAATATTCTAAAATAGTATGATTGGTCCATCGAAAAGACAACTACACGTGTAGGTTCAATAGCATTAAACTTGAGTTCTATTAATAATGTCTTTTTGTATTCAGTTTCAAGATTGAACTATAATTGGAAAGCATTACAGCAAAATCTTTTCCACTAAGCATCCAATTCAGAAACTCTGACCGTCTTTTAATTACGGCTGAAGTCGTTTTTTTTCCCAGTTGCCGTCATTGATTTCATATAATATACGATCATGAAGGCGGCCGGGCCGGCCCTGCCAAAATTCAATCTCTTCTATGCCAATGCTAAATCCACCCCAGAATTCGGGCGTAGGCACCTCTTTATCGTCAAACCGATTCACAACATTCTCAACTTTCTGCTTTAAGGCCTCTCTGCTTTCGATCACAGAGCTCTGCTCCGACACCCACGCTCCGATACGGCTCTCTCTGGGTCTTGTCTGAAAGTACTGATCAGACTCTTCCCGGCTCAGCTTTTCAACGGGTCCGCGGATACGAACCTGCCGCTCAAGCTCCGGCCACCAGAAAGCGACCGCCGCATGCGGATTCAACGTCAGCTCCTTCCCTTTTTGGCTTCCATAATTCGTGTAAAAATGGATTGTGTTGCCCTCAATACCTTTCAGCAAAACCACCCGAACGTTGGGTTTTCCATCGGGAGAGACGGTTGCAAGCGACATGGCATTCGGTTCGTCTGCTTCTGAGGCAATCGCTTCTTCTAACCAGCGCCGCAGCATTCCAACCGGACTACCGGGCAAATTTGCATCTTCAATACCATCTTTCGTATAGTTTTCTCTAAGCTGAGATATTTTCTTTTTGATACTTTTATCCAAAATACTCCGGCTCATTTCCTTTTTTCCATTTTATGTTACATCCCACACTCGGTGTTTGATCTTCCGGTACGGTTTCACCGGAGAGTACCTTATCCGTAGCTTCACGAAGGTCAGATCCTGTTGGATCAATGTCGTTCCCGGGACGGGAATCATCAAACTGACCTCTGTATTTTAGTTTAAAGTTCTCATCGAAAAGAAACAGATCCGGTGTGCAGGCGGCTTTATAGGCTTTTGCCACTTCCTGGCTTTCATCAAATAAATACGGAAAAGGGTATCCTAATCTCTCGGCATCTTCTTTCATTTTCTCCGGCCTGTCATCCGGATAATTCTCGATGTCATTTGAGCTGATAGCTACCACACCCACACCTTTCGGCATATAATCAGCTGCGTATTCTACAAATGATTCTTTAATCAGCTTCACATAGGGACAGTGATTACATATAAAAATGACGAGCAATGCCTTGTTGCCCTTAAATTTTTCAAGTGAATAGGTTGTCCCCGATATAACATCCAGAAGTGAGAATTTTGGTGCTTTGGTGCCCAGTTCGAGCATTGTTGAATTAACGGCAGACATAATTTTTTTATTAAGTTTGAGTGAACAGTTACAAAACAGATATTAAACGATTCTCATTCAGTAAACAGACAGAAAACCTTCCAAAAACGAATCATTCATCTAGAATTAGATTTTGTGATGGGGGCGGTAGAATCTGTTTCCAGCTATTCTTACAATCAAATGGTGATCTTTCAATTTCTGGGGTTCATAACCAGGTCTACGATTTCGCCGGGAACAAGCTGTACATCATCTGTCCGAACAATTGCGATCTGTACCGGCAGTCCGGTCTCTTCAAAGGAGCCGGGGCGCTGCAGATTGGGCTCGATCTGTTTAATCTGGCCGCCAACGCGAAGAATATGAGAGTTGAACATTTCACGGCCCGGTTTTCGGGTACGGATTTGAACTACCATTCCCGGTTCCGGTATTACCCGCAGCGGCTGACGAACAAATCCGGTTATATAAGCGGGATCTTTTGATTCTATGCCAAACATGATTTCTCCAGAACTTACAAACTGGTTGTTATGCTTATAAATTCTGTTAATGACACCATCAATTGGAGCATATACAGTAACAGGTTTCAGTTCCTCCTCAATCACCGTTAGTTCTTGTTCCTGAGCCCGAATGGCCAACAGTAACGGACTTCTAAGATCATCCCCTTTCATAAACGGTTCAAGATTGGCAATACTCAGCTCAAGTTGCTGTATGAGCTCTTCAGTTTGTTCAACTTCCGACTCCACCAGTAAAAATTCAGTTTCAACACGCTGAAATTCTTCTTCAGAGATGCTACCCCGTTCAAACAGCTCTCGCGCGCGCTGATACTCCATAGAAAGCCTGTTTTTTCGAATATTGAGTGAGGCCAGCTCAATCCAGTTTTCTACCTTATCCAGCTTTAAGTTTTCAAAGTCGATTATGTTTCGCTGTAAGTTCTGTATGGGTTCAAATCCAGCCTCTACCTGCTCCACACGGTATCGAACCAGATCAAGCCGGGCCCGCACATAGGCGCTGTCGGCCCGGATAATACGGGCTACCGGATCGCCACGCTTTACCTCATCAAATGGAGAGATAAAAAGCTGATCCACTATCCCATCGGCCGGACTCCGCACATGAGCGCTGTCGGCAACCACTTTCCCCATAAATCCGGGAGAGTGTATTTGGTCCTGCCAGAGCAGGGCTACTATTCCTGCCACAATTAAAAAAATCAGAACAGGTATTCCGCGAACACGAAATTCCCGCATACGCTGCGACATCGGAATCGGTATCGGATCATACTTCTTTGCCACAGGCTACACCTCCGATTCGTCTTCAGTTTTCATACTGCTCACCTTGCTTACGCCTCTAAACTGCTTTACCTCATCTAAAAGATCTTGTACCCTGCCCGGGTCACGCAGCAACAGCCTGTAGGAAAGCTGAGTTGTGGTTTCATCTGTACCCGACCGCTGTGACGCTAAATGTGTTTTTAGTGCATGTCTATTCAAAAAAAGCTCTAGTTCACCCAATGCAGACAGAGAGTCTTTCCAATCGAGGTTTAGTATAAGGTCATAGCGCTGACGGGTTCCAAAATTTGTATACCAGATATAGGTAAGAGCACCCGATGATATAGCGGTGCCAATCAGTGCTGTAGTAAATTTTTGAGTTCCGCACGCCATACCGACTACGATAAGCGACAGGATGTAAACTGTATCTAGCGTATCTCGGAGTATATTCCTGAACCTGACAATTGCAAAAACAGCAAGAAGGCTGAACGCAGTAACCAGGTTATTGTCCAACACCATCATCACCAGTGCAACGGTTATCGGCAGTATAATCAGTGCGCTGATAAATGATCTCGAATAAGAGAGTCCGGTGTGGGTAAACATATAGATCCACGCCAGGAATTGTCCGCACAAAAACGCCAGCAGAAGCGCCATCACAAGCGTCGTCAGGTCAGTAGGGAGCGGAGCAGTATCTCCAAATTGCATCCATTCATTCATAAGTATTTGAAATAAATACCATTGTATTTAAATAATTTGGTGTAGTAAATTCTATCAGATGAGTTAATTCTGAGACCCATCAGGCAGACTTAGATGATCACTTTTTCGAAAAAATTTATCTGTTGACATATTTTTAAATAAACTCATTTTAAATCGGTAACACGGCACTACGCTAACATTCTTGTTCTGTTCATCATATCGATTCCATCCACATATTTTGCTGCAGAACACGGCTGCAGGTTCAGCCGCTGTACCAGTTCCTGCATCCAGTGCGGAAACCGATTTGTGAATTTTAGTTCAAGAATGACCTTTTTTCCAAACACTGAAACCGGTTCTGTCTGCCGTGCTGAAAAACGAATACGGTTCTCATACTCCGTTGTCACTTCACGATCCATCGTCAGCCGAACGGCGTTGGAATCTTCACGTTCATACGCTTCACGCAGGTACGACACATGAACTTTTGGCCGAGCGTTCAATTCATTCGAGAGCATACAGAATCTTTCAAGTGCCTGCAAGTTTTCGATCCGCGGTTCTACAAGATGACTCATGCTCGGGAAATGTCCCAGTATCAGGTCTTCTGCGTTCTCCCGATTCACCTTTGCGCGTTTCTTATAAATCACCTTATCGTATCGTCGCTTAATCTCGAAATAAACCGGGCTTGTATCGCCATTTTCGTAAAATCTGATTCTCAGCTTAAAACGGTTCCTGTTGCCGTTAATCGTATCGTGATAGGTTCTCAACTGGTTTGAATCTAGGTAGAGACTGTGTACCGGATAGGAGAACTGCGGCTGCGTGGCGCCAAAAGAATCGATGTCCAGGTAGTTTTGAGTAAAATGGCGTACCATCTGCGCCTTATTTTCGCTGATGATATACTTAATCTCAAAACGCTGTTTTTGAATCTTATCTGCCGGCATCTTTAACGATCTCCAAAAGGCTTGGTTTATTGTTGATGAACAGTCTTTTCTGTCACAACAGATTTAAAATAAGCATTGTTAACGTTTAGGCAATATTAAGTCAACAATTTATTAATAGCAGAAATGGCTTTTTAGATCTGTTATGAGTTAGGCCTCCGATCATGACCTTCTTCTACTATCCTGCAAATCGTTACAAGAAAAGATTCAACTGGTCTGTCTCAGGTCTTCTGAACGATGAGCAATTCAGCGGTTTACGTTTTTGATTGAGTCCCAGTCGATTTTTATGAATATCCATAAGCTGACGAATCTGGTCTCCATAGGCTCCTTCTCCCTTAAATCGTTCGCCAAATTCTGATCGATTTAGATTCCCATCCTTCAGGCTTTTTAGTTTATTGATAACCTTCATTTTTCGGTTTGGCTGATGATCCTCCAGCCACTTTAAAAAAATCTCTTTTACCGAATATGGAAGTCGTAAAATCGTGTAGGATACCGACTCCGCTCCCGCCTCTTTTGCAGCTTCCATAATCGGTACAATTTCATCATCAGTCAGACCCGGAATCAGCGGGGCTATGTTTACGTGAACCGGAATACCGGCTGAAGACAGTTCACGAACAGCTTGCAGTCTTTTCGAGGGTCGGGAAGTTCGCGGTTCCATCGTTCCGATCAATTCATTATCAAGGCTGGTAATTGATAGTACAACTCTAACAGCCGAGACCTCAGCAAGCTTAGTCAGCAGATCAATATCGCGGGTAACACCATAATTTTTTGTAATGATGACCAGCGGATGCAGTGATTCTGCCAGCACTTCAATACATCGACGGGTGATTTTCAGCTCTTTTTCAACCGGTTGATAGGGATCTGTCACACCACTCATTACCAGTACCTGAGGCTTCCATGATTTTGAGGCGAGCTTTTCTCTAAGAAGATTTGGCGCATTATGTTTTGCCACAATTTTGGTTTCAAAATCCAGACCGGGTGACATATTCAGAAACTCGTGTGTAGGCCGGGCATAGCAGTAAGAGCATCCATGTTCGCATCCTCTGTACGGATTCAGACTTACATCAAACGAAATATCGGGACTGTTGTTTGTCGTTATGATACCTTTTGTATGATCGGTGAGAATCTTCCTTTCAGGTCGCTCAAGCTGGCCAGTCACCTCATCAATATCATACTCTACTGTTTCATCTGTAAAGCGATGCCGGGGATTTTCTGATGCACCCCGGCCTTTGATAGGTTGTTTATTCATGGGTCACATGTTTTACACATATACTACGGTCTTTGCCGTCAAAAATCAATCTTATAACCTGAATCCGATTGTTAAAACTTGGCTGTAAAAGCCCCCTTAAAAAAGGGCTCCTCTTTTATCCCGCGCCAGCTGGTGTTTTTTCAGTCCCGACTTTCGGGGCGAGATTGAGGGGGATGTCTATTGAATTTTGTGTGGTTTCTGCATTTAAAATTCGTTGGACACACCTCTCCCAGAAAGCCTTCGGGGCCCCTTGTTAGGGGAGATTTATCTATAAATAATTCAAGAGGATTATTAATTGATCTAAGGTCTGTAGTCTTACCCCTCACGTTTAATTCGCTCATAGCTTTTTTCCAGATCGATCATCGGGTTCGGATAATCCACGCCGAGCTGCGTATCGTAGAGAGTTTGCTGATCCTGGGTCATTTTCCACGGCTCGTGAACAAATTCTGACGGCAGATTTTTCAATTCCGGCAGCCACCGGCGGATAAACTCCCCTTTTTTATCATACTTCTGCGCCTGGTTTACAATATTGAAATACCGGTTTCGGGGATCGTGACCTACTGTAGCGTTGTAGGCCCAGTTTCCCCAATTGCTGCACACGTCATAATCAATCAGCTTCGATTCAAACCAGGCGGCTCCCCAGCGCCAGTCGAAGTTGAGATTTTGAGCTAAAAAGCTGGCCACATTCTGCCTGCCGCGGTTGCTCATATAGCCCGTTGAGTTCAGTTCGCGCATGTTTGCATCTACAAATGGAATCCCGGTTTCTCCAGCTGCCCAGGCGTCAAACGTCTTCCGGCGCGTAATTTTATCAAGATCTTTGTTTTGAATACCGCCCAGCTTAAAAAGCTGGCTGCCGTATTTAAGGGCAGAGTACCGAAAATAGTCTCGCCAGATCAGTTCAAACTTCATCCAGTAGGTCGATACATTTTTGTGAATCTCATTCTCATAGATCTCTACTTCTGCGTGAATAGACCGTGCAGAGATGCAGCCATGAGCAAGCCACGGCGAAAATTTGGATGAATAGTCAGCGCCGAGCAAACCATTTCGTTTAAATTTGTAGTTTCTTAGTTCGTCAGCCTGATAGAAATAGTGATTTAAACGATTCCATGCCTCCGATTCTCCACCTTTAAAATCAACAACCGAGCGTTCATCCGGATCTGTACTTTTCAATCCGAGTTGTTCAACAACTGGCAGTTCACCCGGATCTACACCGGCTACAGGGTTTAGTTTATCCGGAGTCACCAGCGGTGGTCGCACAGAACTTTTTTTCTCAATTTTATTTCTGAACTGCGTAAACACATCAGGGATAGTAAGCAGATCAAACGGCAGATCATCCCTATAGTACATAGCATGCCCCCAATATTTTATCAGCGGAATATGAAGATTTTCTTCTACTAAATCTTCCACATTTTGCTCTTCAGGCGTCACTTCCCCGTGACAAACAACCCGGTCAGCAGATGTCATTTCAGCCAGTTCAGGAAGAATAGTTTCAGGATGCCCGGTTCGAATAATCAGTTCTCCACCACGTTCTCGGAGGTTTTCACGCAAATCCATAACCGATTCGATAAGAAAAGCAGAACGCAGGGAGTCCGTTTTTGGAAATCCATAGACCGTTTTACGGAACTGACGTTCATCAAGACAGTATACACAAATTGAACTTCCCGAATCAGCCGCATCAACCAGCGGTTGGTGATCTTTGACCCTAAGATCGTTTCTATACCAGACAATCGTTTTCATAATTTACCTATAGTTTGTTTGTTTGGATTTTTAACCTTTTTCAGGCCAAAATAGTTGAGGCTTCGGGCATATTATCTGTACAAAAAACAACAATATCATTAAACAACGATCATTATGAGATTATCAGCGGCCAAAGAAATGCGTATTAACCTCGGATTACTATTTCTGCGAATCGGGCTTGGAGTGGTATTTATTATTCACGGATATCCAAAACTTTTTGGAGGACCGGAACAGTGGACTAATGTGGGAGGCGCTATGTCTAACCTTGGAATTGGTTCTTTTCACACACTATTTGGGTTCATGGCGGGGTTTGCTGAGTTCTTTGGCGGTATCTTCTTAATTTTCGGCCTGTTTACAGCTCCTGCACTTGTTTTCTTAATCAGTACAATGATTGTGGCGTTAATAACACAAATTGCGCGAGAGGCGGGGTTCCCTGGAATTGCTCATCCGCTCTCCGTTGGACTGGTATTTATTGCGCTTTTCATCACAGGCCCGGGACGATTTAGCATCGATCATCAATTCAGGAAAAGATAATTTCATATATAAAATATATAACCAAAAATGAACGGTTTTAGCTGACAACTCTGCCGGGAAATCGAGCACAATTACCTCCGCAATTTGACCTGACAAAGATTAAAGTCTCGCACATAAATCCTGCTACTCATCAACTCTCTTTTATATATCTCGAACAAATTACTCACCTCAGGTATTTTTTTTCGTTTTCATCTCACCAAAACACCTTCACAACAGTGTGAGGACCATTCATAAGTCATTAAATCTCAATTATTTAATATTAACTCTTAATTGCTTAACGTTTCAAAATTTTATAAGATGTATGGAATTATAAAACATCGAGTTTCTTTGAATGTAGATGTAAATACAAAAGTTAATTTTTAATTTTTTAAGATTAAAAAAAAAGATACATGAATACACTCAAGACAATTAAACGTTTTTTTTTAACCATCTTCATACTGCTACTCGTGAGTGGTCTGGATATGGAAGCCATGGCTCAGTCTGATGAAGATGAAAGCTCCCTACACGTGGGCGGTGCCGTTCGTTATAATATGCTTCTAACAAGCTATGAAAGTGATATTGACGCAAACAGTTCTCAATTCACCTTTGATACGTGGAGAATCAATGTGCTTTATGACAATCCCGGAGGAATCGGGCTTAACTTTGAATATCGTTTCTATCCAACGTTCGGTACTCATTTCATCAAGCAAGGTTGGTTAGAGTATGATTTCACCGAGAATACACAAGGACAGCTTGGTGTTACCCAGGTTCCCTTTGGCAATCTCCAATACAACTCAAACAACTGGTGGTTTAGCCTGCCCTATTATGTAGGACTCGAAGATGACCACGACATGGGTATTAAGTTTACACGTACGTCGGACAATTGGCAGTGGGACTTTGCTTATTTCTTCCAGCCGGAACCTGAAGGGCCATCTTTTGGCGGCGTATCTAACTTTGGCGTTGGCGGAGCCGGACGCTACTCATACGACGTGATCCCTGAAGGCGAAGCATCCCTGACCGAGAGAAATCAGTTTAATATCCGCGGAGCATACCAGCTTGATAATGGAGAGTTTGGTGGGTCACTTCAATATGGACAGCTATATAGCACTGCCAGAGATGAATTTAACGGTAGATATGCTGCTGCGGTTCATGCAGATTTGAACTTTGGAAATTTTAACGTTAAGCCACAGTTTCTGTTTTACGGCTATGATGCTTTCAATGATGATGGTGATGAGATAAGCACGGTTTTTATGGGAGCTTATGGTACACCATACGAGGTATCCACAGAAGCGTGGATTGCTACTTTGGGCCTCTCTTACTCTTATGATGTAGATTGGGGACCCATCACCAACATCAACTTCTATAATGATTTCAGCTATATGGAAAATACCGTTGGCGAAGGTGAAACTCTCCTTGCTTCAGGTGAAACACTTAACCTGCAAAACAATTTTGAGTCTACAATTCAAAATATCACAGGATTCCTGGTTTCTGCAGGTCCGGTATTCACCTATTTCGATATTGCGCAGGGAATCAATCAACCCTGGCTGACCGATAATTTTGGCGTTGGTGTGGGACCCGGACATGAGGATTTGGGTATTGGCGATTCAGAGTACAATATTCGTTTCAACATCAATATTGGCTTCTATTTCTAAATAACACTGCAACTCATTCACTACAATTTAAAAATCAATTGATTTAGCATGGCTTTACGAGGAGAAGACAATAAACCGGAGTCTAAAAAATCCCGGAAAAATAAAATCTTTGAAATTCACGGTCCGGTCTTTTGGCCGTCCGTGATCTTAATTACGCTAATGATCGCCGGCACCCTTATTGCCGGAGATGCAGCCGAAGAGATATTTAATACAGCTCGGGTGAATGTTACCGACTGGGCAAGCTGGCTGTTTGTAGCCGGGGTAAATATTTTCATCGTTTTTGCGCTCTATTTTGCTTTCGGCAAATTTGGTGGTATTCGATTAGGCGGTGATGATGCAAAACCAGAGTTTAGCAAAATGGCATGGTTTGCCATGCTATTTAGTGCCGGTATGGGAATTGGCCTGATGTTTTTTGCCGTGGCCGAGCCGATGTGGCACCTGCTCTATCCCCCACACGCCGAAACAGGATCTGTAGAAGCGATCAGGGATGCTATGGGAATAACGTTTTTACACTGGGGGCTGCATGCCTGGGCGGTATATGCAATTGTTGGACTCGCCCTCGCTTTTTTCACCTTTAACCGAAAACTTCCCCTCTCTTTCCGATCTGTATTCTACCCACTTTTGGGTGACAGGATTAACGGATGGATCGGTGATGTAATCGATATTCTTGCCGTTCTTGCCACTCTGTTTGGATTGGCAACCTCGCTTGGCCTTGGTGCCCAGCAGGCCGGGGCAGGAATGGAGTTCGTATTTGGGCTCGAAAATACGATAAACCTGCAGGTTATCATTATCGTATTTGTTACTCTCGTAGCTATTGGATCCGTGGTACTCGGAATCCATAAAGGAGTTAAAGTGCTCAGTGAGTTCAACATACGCCTTGCCGGGTTGTTTTTGCTGTTCATCCTCGTCTTCGGTCCCACCCTTTATATATTGGGAACCTTTGTACAAAGCACGGGATACTACCTGCAAAACTTTGCAAGTTATGCCACGTGGAACCAGTCCTTCGAGGAGGGAGAGTTTATGAGCACATGGACCGTTTTTTACTGGGCCTGGTGGATTTCATGGTCACCTTATGTGGGAATGTTTATTGCCCGGATTTCTAAGGGGCGAACCATTAAAGAGTTTATACTCGGAGTGCTGATTGTGCCAACAATCGTTACGTTCTTATGGATGAGTGGATTTGGCGGAAGCGCACTCTATCTCGAAATAAACGGTATTTCGGAAATCGCGAATGCTGTAGAGGCAGACCAAACAACGTCCCTATTCCTTCTGCTTAATGAATTCCCGTTTGGAATTGTAACCAGCTTTCTTGCAGTTGTTCTTGTCCTCAGCTTCTTTGTAACCTCCTCTGACTCAGGTTCCCTTGTAATAGATAACCTGACAAGTGGCGGCAAACTCAACTCACCGGTAGGCCAGAGAGTATTCTGGGCATCTACAGAGGGTATTGTTGCAGCCGTATTGCTTCTGGGCGGTGGCCTTGGAGCACTCCAGGCAGCGGCAATTAGTTCGGGGCTTCCGTTCGTCATTTTGTTGCTTGTTATGTGCTACAGTCTCAGGCAAGGGCTCAGTCGCGAATACAAGGAGAATATACTCAAAGAGAAGGATAAAGAGCGCGAATCCTATACGGACCTCTTATCCAAAACAATTGAAAAAGAATCTAAAAAATAGAAAGGGAACTAACTTATGGAACGTTACGAAGATTGGTTTGTGTGTTTAGACTTGACCAGCATGGATGATATTCTTACAGGTTACACACATTTTCTCACCACTGAAATGAAACCGAAATCGATCACTTTTCTCCACGTGATAAAATCTCACGAGGCAGCAGATGAAATGATCGAGATGTTTCCTGATGTGAAGGATCGCGATGATGTTGAAAATGCCATCAAAAAAAATCTGAGGGAAAAGATCGACAGCCATTTTAGCGAGTCTAAAGTTGAGACAGTTCTGCTTCTGAGGACCGGACGACCTACTGACGAGATCATTAAGGTTTTGGATGAAATTAACCCGGACCTGACTGTAATGGGCAAAAAGTCGGGCTATGCCGGGAGCGGAGTTATTCCCCGGCGCATCATGAAATATATACCAACATCTATTATGTTTGTGCCGGAAACAAGCCGGTATCAGCTTAATAAAGCTATTGTACCAGTGGATTTTTCTGATCAATCGGCAGCTGCGGTTAAAGCTGCACTTGAGGTTACAACGGATAAAGGGGGCTCGGTTACCGCACAGCATGTGTATAACTACCCTCCCCGCTTTTTCCCAAATTTACCTGATGAGGAAGATGAGGAAAAAATGGATAACTACCTTGAGGAGAAAAGGGACGCTTTTCTTAAAAAGCATTCCATTCCGGATGATGTAGAGTTCGTTTTTTCTCTGAACGTTGACGGCCCGAAGATGGACCAGATTTATGATCAAATTGTTCACGATCAGGCTGATTTAATTGTAGCCGTTTCCAAGTCCGGTAAAGGAATCACCAGCATATTGCGTGAAGATTTCACGGATAAGATGGCTTATTATCGATTCGGAGTACCCATTCTCCTCATCAAAGATAAAGAGAAACACCAGGGATTCTTTAAGTCTCTGTTAAAGAAAAACTGATTGCAACCATTCATTCAGAAAAAGCCCTGGCACTATCCAGGGCTTTTTTTTTATTCAATCAGATAAAGGGCTGCGATTGTCTACTATCTGCATCAAGACCTTATTGTACGGATCAACTTCAAGAGATGCACCTTCAGGTAGTTCAAGGGTAATCACTCCGTTTATCGGGCTCACAGTCTCTAAATCCCGGTCTATATATAGCTCCAGAGGCATATCAAACCGACCACCTGATTCTGTTTGCCACCGCAGTATTGTTCTCTCCTCTTCATGTTTTATCATAAGCTGAGGCGTCTGAGCTTCCCTGAGGTACGCTTCAAAGAGCCAGGTCAGGTCATCTCCTGTAATCTCGTTTACAAGCACCAGATAGTCGTCGGTAGTAGCATGGCGCAAATGGCTGCCATCTGTCACCTTTTCCATCTCCGGATCGGGATATGCAAATCTTCGCAGCGATTCAAAAAAGGGATCATCATCCATGTAATGCCGAAGAGTATGGAGGAAAACTGCGCCTTTAAAGTAGATATCGCCTCCCCGGCCTCCGCCCGTAATCTCACGCGTGTTCATGCTCTGGCGGGGTGCAGTGGGGAATGCGGAGCTGATTCTGCTTTCGAAATGTCGAATCATGCGGTCGTAATCTTCCTTGCCGCTCACATGTTCCGCATATAGAGCCTGCATATATGTTCCAAATCCCTCGTGGATCCAGAAATCCCGCCAGTCCCAAACTGTCACCATATTGCCCCACCATTCGTGTGCCAGTTCATGTTGATGGAGGTCATCAAATTTCGCTGGCTCACCAAACAGCGCTCCATCTTCAAACCCGGCTCCGTATGCAATAAGCGTCTGATGTTCCATGCCAAGATAAGGCGCGTGTGCAATTCCGTATTTATCTGCACGAAATGGATAAGGCCCCAAAATTTCTTCCAGGAACTTCATCTGCTCACCAAACTGGGGGAAAAGTTTGCGTCCATCTTCAATAAATTCCGGTAATATCCAGAACGTCATCTCCATCTCATCGCCTGAAATACTCGTATACGTTTCGCTGATGGTTTCGTAGGGAGCCGCATTGAACGTCACATTGTAATTGTTGATCGGAGTTGAAACAAACCAGTGAGATGTATTCGTGCCATCCCTGTTCTCAGTAACTCCCCGCGAACGACCATTTGAGGCTACAACAAGATTATCCGGCATGGTAATATCGATGGCTACAGAATCAGGGCGGTCAGAGGGGTGATCTTTGTTTGGCCACCACACCCAAGCCCCAATTGTTTGACACGCCACCCCAGCCCAGACTTCACCGGAAGGAGTTTGCGACCAGACCATTCCTCCATCCCACGGCGGATTTACCGCCACAACTGGCTTGCCTCCATATGAAATATCTATCACAGCCGATTCTCCGGGCTGTAGTGTAGCAGGAAAATACACAAAGAATGTGCGAGTGCTTCCGTCTCTTTTGAACTCCAGATGATCTCTGCCGGCATTACGCATGCTCACGTCTGAAATTGAAAGCTTAGGATCCAGTGCCAGTGCTATTCTGTTTGTGGGATGAACTACATCAAAATGAACGCTTACTTTGCCATGAACTGTACTATCGGCAGGTTGTATATTGAGATCAAGCTCATAATGGTGCACGTTGTAAGCCGAGAGTTCAGGAATATGTTCTCCGCCAGACTCGTATACGAGTGATTGCGCAGAAACCGATTGAGCGATACACACTATTGCCAGCAGGTAAAGAGATTTCATATGAAGAATATTTGGGATTGAAATAATTCGAATAAAATAGAAAAAAAGCATTTTAACCCTAATTATTCATTCAACATGTTGAAAAAAAAGACCCTTTCAGATAAACCGTTTTCAGTTTGATCGTAAACTATATTGTTGCTATTATTTTAGATTGTAAAAAAAAATTCTTCATAAAAAAGGTTTATCAATCAAATACCCTCATTTTTAAAAGCTATTCTCGATCGGGTCGTGCTGATACCGGTAAATGAGTTACGGGTAATCCGGATCACCTCCGGAGGGCTATTATTTTGATAAATTTTTAAGCACAATAAGATAATGTTGAAGTGTATAACGCTGTATCTGTTCAGGATCACCTTATTAACTAAATAATCGCCACACTTGCAGAGTTATATTTATCAACTAATTTACAGGCAGCCATTCATATAAAAGCTGATAATGACTGAAAAGCATACTCTTGAACGAGAACTTGGTTTATCCTCTATCATTGCCATAAGCATGGGGGCTATGATTGGCAGTGGCATATTTATTCTGCCCGGACTTGCCATGGCCGAGGCCGGTCCTGCCGTAATTATCGCATTTATATTAGCAGGCATACTGGTTTTTCCCGCCGCAATTAGCATAGCGGAACTCGGCACGGCTATGCCAGAAGCGGGTGGCGACTATATATTTATTGAACGCGGTTTAGGTCCCGCAGCAGGAACAATTGCCGGTTTGGGCACCTGGCTTATGCTCATGTTTAAAGGGGCACTCGCCCTCGTGGGCGGGATGTTCTACCTGGAGGCGCTATTTGTTTTACCCGGTGTAGAATCCGTTGCGCTTGTTATTGGCACAATCTTGATATTTGTGAATATAGTGGGGGTGAAACAGACGGGCGGACTCCAGATCATTATGGTTATCGTGATGGTGTTCATTCTCGGAATCTTTATAACCGTAAGCCTTGCCCAGGTAGAATCAACTCACTTTTTCCCATTTTTTGATGAAGGAATCAATGGATTAATGACTGCTACCGTAATGGTACTTATCTCTTACGGTGGTGTTACAAAAGTAGCCGCAGTGGCAGAAGAGATATACAATCCTGACCGAAATTTACCCCTTGGGCTCTTGCTTTCTCTTGGCGTCACAACTTTAATTTACGCGCTCATTGTGTTTGTTCTGGTTGGAATTATCGAAGGAGAAGCACTTGCCGGATCAAATATTCCCATGGTTGATGCCGTGGAACCCTTCTTTGGAAATATTGGAGTCGTATTGATTGTATTGGCTGCTATGCTTGCCCTCATCAGTACAGCAAATGCGGGTATATTAACCGCTTCGAGATATCCGTTTGCACTGAGCCGCGATAAATTAATTCCGGAACTCTTTGCCTACGTAAGTAAAAGATTCAATACACCTACTGTTGCTATATTGGTTACAGGCGGGGCAATGCTGTTGATCATTCTTTTGCTGCCTGTAGAGGAAATTGCAAAAACAGCCGGCTCTTTTCAGATTGTGGTCTACATTCTTGTGAATATTGCACTCATCGCGTTTCGGATCCGGAAACCTCTTTGGTATAAACCAAAATTCTTATCGCCAGCCTATCCCTGGATTCAGATTTTCGGGATCGTTTCTGGAATTGGATTATTAACACAAATGGATACACTTCCTCTAATTGGCGGAATTGGAATACTTATACTTGGGGCGTTGTTTTATTTAGTTTACGGCCGATCAAGAGCGGATGCAGACAGAGATAGCATTATTCGTGAAGCCCTTACCACTAAAATTGATGCAAAACCGGCTGCAGATCAAGCCTATCGCGTTGTTGTTCCGATTAAAGATCCTGTGACCCAGCACGATCTGCTTCGTATCACAGCCTCTATAGCCCATACCCGCGTCAACTCCGAAGTAATTTGTATAAATGTGATCGTGGTTCCGGATCAAACATCACTGGCTCAGCAGCTTCATTATGACAAAGAGCATATTGAGCAACAAGATCGCCTGATCGAAGAGATTCGTAAAATAGCTCAAGAATTTGATTTTGGGCTGAAGACGGACGCGATACTTGGCCGGGAAGTAAGTCAGGTTGTATTAAATACGATCAAAAAAGAACATGCAGATGAAGTTATTCTTGGCTGGAAGGGCCGTCGCAAAAAACGAGATTTTATTTTGGGATCTAATATTGATCCTATTGTAAAAAATGCACCTTGTAAGGTTACACTCATCAAACCAGGAGGCAAAAGTATTGGTAAAATTGCTGTTTATATCGGAACAGGGCCTCATTCTGCAGCTGCGGCAATGAGAGGAGTTGAACTGCATAAACATGAACCAAACACCAGCCTTACTTTTATCAATGTACAGCCTGATGATCAAAGTGGAACAGATGATGAAATCAGGCAGAAAGGGTTGGATATAATTAACCAGATTAATACCGATATTAATTTAAAACCCAACGAATATGAAAGCCGGGTAATTGTAGCTAAGGATGTAGAAGAAAGTTTAATTGAATCTGCGAAACAGTTTGATACAGTTTGTATTGGAGCCTCGAGAAGCCCGGCGTTAGAGAGAGCCCTTTTCGGTACTTTTCCCGAACTCCTCGGTGAAAAACTGGACGGAAATTTATTAATCGTTCGGGGACACGAGCCCAGCTTTTATTCAGGCTGGCACATTATCAAGCGGATCTTCAATCGCAAATTGAGCTAACATTGTGCGAATCAGCGATCAGCTTGTGTTAACCCGGATATCCACCAAGATATTTTTTGGGGAGCCAGTCGATTCAGGAATTAATATTGACTAAACACTAAGATGTTAATTCTCCCTATTCAATTGTATCTTAATCGGCCTGTATCAATCTATAGACGATAACTGATTACCTAATTCATGGCGAAACCAAAGTACACCACCCACCACGGCATGGTAGATATTCTGCCCGATGATGTTCGGAAATGGCAATTTCTAGAAAATCTGATTCGTAAGGAAGCAGAAATATTCAATTTTGAAGAGATCCGAACCCCAATAATGGAGCAGACAGAACTGATTGTGCGTGGCCTCGGGCAGATGACTGATATTGTATCAAAAGAAATTTTCTCGTTCAGCCGTGGAGACGACAACTATGTGCTGCGTCCGGAATTGACCGCGCCTGTAGTACGATCGTATGTTGAAAATCATCTTGAACAGCGCGGAGGTTCACAAAAACTGTTTTATATCGGACCAATGTTCAGAGCAGAACGTCCCCAAAAAGGACGTCAGCGCCAGTTTCATCAGTTTGGAGTTGAAATTATGGGCAGCAGCGAAGCCGTTGCGGATGTGGAGGCCATTGCTTTTATGATCCATATCTACAACAAAATCGGCATCAATAATACCACGCTTAAATTAAACTCCATCGGTAATCCGAAAAGCCGCGAAGAGTATAAAAATGCCCTAAAAGAATACTTAAAGCCGGATTACGAAAAGTTGAGTGAGGTTTCACAGAAACGGTATCACAATAATCCGCTGCGCATTCTCGATTCAAAAGAAGAGGAAGATCAGCCGTTCATCGAAAACGCACCGGTTATCACCAACTACCTGAGTGACGATTCGATCCATCACTATAATAAGGTAAAAGAGTTTCTGTCAGATCTCGGAATTCCATTTGAAGAAGATCCCTATTTGGTTCGCGGAATGGACTACTACACAGAGACAGCGTTTGAGCTTATCAGCCCGGATTTGGGCTCTCAGGACGCACTTGCAGGTGGCGGACGTTATGATCTTCTTGTTGAAGAAATTGGCGGACCAGCAACACCTGCAGTCGGTTTTGCAGCGGGCATGGAGCGATTGTTTATTGCTTGCGATGAGCTGGGAATTGAGCTTGGTGCGGAAAAAATGGTAGACGCGTATATCGTTACCCTTGGTGATGAGGCCCGACGCTGGGGCGTTTTACATCTGGCAAAATTGCGTGAAAAAGGCATTTCTGCCACCATGGACTATAAGGGCCGCTCCATGAAAGCCCAGATGAAAGATGCCAACCGGGAGAATGCCCATTACACAATTATTGTGGGTGATAACGAACTGAAAGAGGGAAAGTTCACCCTTCGCAATATGAAAGAGAGTGAAGAGAGTTCACTCGGATTTGATGAGATTCTATTGAAACTTCAGAGTTTTTAAAAACTGATGTTTTTTATTATTCTGAATAGGACACATCAAACTCAGACATTACCACATGAATGAAGAAAACAAAGTGAATGAAGAGATTGTGGAATGGATCTCAAAA
>CAZXYQ010000047.1:0-18484 GCA_964644975.1 uncultured Rhodohalobacter sp. | reverse complement strand
CCACAATCATATTGTAGGTAGCAGATGCTTTGAGCTGGGCTTTCGGTGATGAATCACTCGACAGAGCGTTCAGCGCTCTTGGAAGTTTTTCATAAAAAAGGATTTTGTACATCGGTTTATGAAACTGCTCAAAATCGGGATTTTCGGTCATTACGGTTTGAACATATCTCGAAAAGAACTCCGTGTGTTTTGCCTCTTCCCAAAGAAAAGAGGTGAGAAAGATCTCCTCTTCAATTCGTCCCTCTTTTGCAATAACCTGGATTAACGGTAACAGGTCTAGCGTCACTGCCTCTTCACCCGCCATAAAAAGTCCGCACAGATGAGAGAGAATTCTCTTCTCTTCATAAGTAAACGTTTCCCACTGCTGCTTGTCTTTTGAAAGATCGATACCTGCCGGATCCCATATCCCGAACTGTTTCGCTTTTTGGAACAGCTTCATGGGGTAACTATTGAGGTTTAATCCGCGCGATGTAGTTACAAATGATGTATGAGCGGGATCTGATTTGGTCTCCGTTTTGGATATTTTTTCCGAGGGAACCGGTCTGCCATCGTACATCGTGGGTGCGGTTCGTAAAAGTGCAGTGGCGGCTTTACGCTGAGTGGAAAGTGTGATGAGGCTCCCTTTCTCCACCTTAATTCTGCTTTTCATCATCGCCATGGTGGGATCTTTTCTCTTCTCAATCATTTCGATCCATGTGGATGAATCTGCGGTTAGGATAATATCGACAGATGGGACGTCGTCTTCCGTTGCGTATCGCATCTCCAAACACTCACCATAAGACAGTTTCATATATATTCCAATGGCGTCATTTTCCTGAAGCGATGGGGGTGCCGGATAAATCTTCAAGATAAGAGGGGCATTCCAGGTTTTACCCGCCTCTTTATACTTTTTGCTGTTGTTGATTGCTTCGTACCATGCATCAATCCACTCTTTTGAAAAGTAGTTAGTTTTGTTTTTTTCTTTTTCTCTGTTGAACCACATGCTCTGTTAACTTCAATTATAAATAAGGATTATTGCTTGTCAGTATTTTGAAAACTATAAAACGGTTAATGGCTTGCACGCCTGGCAATGTTAAGCAATTGGTTTTGGGTAAATAAATATAATTAAATGATTTGAGTACAGTTCAAAAAAATGTCTCTTGTTTAAGAGGAATAGAGTAACGATTAAAAATGAATCTTGGTAAGAGGCGTAATTATCGGGGCTGCTGTTTGATTGAGGTTTGCGAGCCGGCTATCTGATAGTATAAATCCTCATATCGCATCTGAACAGTGAGGCTACGAATGATTGGCTGCGGTTTAATAGTGCATATGAGTTTCAAATTTCAATCTATGGAAGAAGGTGTATTAATTCATACAAACAAGCTCAAAACCAGTGAAAGTATTAGTCCCATCACCGCGATAATGGTGGCCATTACGGTCCAGGATTTTAAGGTATCTTTTTCGCTCATTCCAAAATAACGGTTGACGAGCCAAAAGCCGCTATCGTTTACATGAGACATTATAGTAGCCCCGGCAGCGATAGAGAGCACAACGAGCGCTTTGTGTGGCTCACTTAGGTTAAACTGTATCATTATAGGGTAGATAATGCCCGCAGCAGTAATCATTGCCACCGTTGCAGATCCCTGGGTGATCCGGACTGCTGCGGCAATCAGCCAGGCAAGAACTATAACCGGAAGTCCAATTTCCGACATGGTGTTTGCGAGCATCTCACCAACGCCGCTGTCTACAAGCACCTCCTTGAAGACGCCGCCTGCTCCGGTGATCAAAATAATTACCCCTGCTGGTTTCATCGCTTCCATACTCAGTTCGGAGAGCTGTTCTCGCGTGGATCCCCTTCGGACGCCCAGCCAATAGAGCGCAATCAGTACCGCTATGGTAAGTGCTATAAATGGGTGGCCAATGAACATGATAGTCTCCGAAATGAAGCCGGCCTGTATTAGTCCCTGCTCTAGGAAGGCATTTGTGAGCGTATTCCCAAGAATAAGAACAAGGGGAATGGTGATAATGCTTATTAAAAGAAAAAATGATGGCAGGGATTTGTCGGTCTGTTTGTCGTCCTGATCCAGCTCCATGTACTCCGGAATCGGTACATGGATTTTATCACCGATGTATTTTCCAAAGATGGGGCCGGCGATAATGGCTGTAGGTATGCCAATAATGAAACCGAATAAGATTACCCAGCCAAGGTCGGCATCAATGATATCGGCCACGGCAATGGGACCCGGTGTGGGAGGGATGAACGCGTGGGTAACAGCAAGACCGCAGAGAAGCGGAATACCGTAGTAAAGCAGAGATTTTTTGGTATCTCTACTTAGTGCGTAAACCAGAGGAACCAGAATAATAAAAGCCACGTCAAAAAAGACCGGAATTGCCACGAAAAAACCGGTGATGACCATAGCCCATGAAGCATTCTCTTTACCAAACTTTTTGAGCATGCTGCGTGCCACTGCTTCAGCACCACCTGAGTGCTGAAGGATCTGGCCAAATATAGCTCCCAGCCCAACAACTGTAGCAACAAACCCCAGTGTGCCGCCCATCCCATTCTGAATGCTATCGATTACGGAGGATGGTGGCATTCCGGCAGCTATTCCCACGAATACACTGGCAATTAAAAGAGAGATAAACGCATTGATTTTAAAGCGTGTTACCAGAATTAATAGAAGCGCGATTCCGGTAAGCGTTGCGAGGAGAAGTCTGAGTTCTATCATAAGTGAGAATTTATCACAGATTTATTTGAGGAAAGTTGCCGGGCCTAGTAAATCGTCGAATTGCGTAATGAACCATCTCAAGGCAGAACCATTTAAGTGTTTTGATAAACTCTGTTCTTTCACCGTTCCCGAATGACGGGGTATTAACCATTTTGGTTTAAACCTCAGTTCGATTAATAAATAATTCCATTATTTCAGTATAAAGTCTTCCTTCCCCGGGGTAATACACCCCCGAGTCAAGGCTCGGGACAGGCCGGGACCAGGAAAGCATTGGCAGGGGAGATATAGAGGGGTGTCCATTGGTTTTTTCCATGGGTCTGAAGAACATCCCCCTCAATCTCGCCCCGAAAGTCGGGACTGAAAAAACACTAGCTGGCGCGGGATAAAAGAGGAGCCCTTTATTAAGGGGGACTTTTAGGTTCATGATTTAACAATCGAACTCAGGTTTTAACATTTATCGATCCAGTTAGTGTGAAAAAATTCGCCCCTCGGCTGGTCAATGCGCTCATAGGTGTGGGCACCAAAATAATCTCTTTGTGCCTGGATCAGGTTTGCGGGTAAGCGTCCGGAATGAAGGGAATCGTACTGCGAAAGCGAACTGCTTATCACTGGAACAGGAATTTTATGATGTACCGCGCGGCTGATAAATGATCGCCAGCCTTGCTCATTTTCTCTAAGTGATTGTGAAAAGGTATCTGCCAGTAAAAGATGATTTGGCGATTCCATTTGTTTAAAGGCAGATACAACCATTTTAAGAAGTTCAGACCTGATGATGCAGCCGCCCTGCCAAATACGCGCTACTTCTGCAGGAGATATATCCCATGACTTTTCGTCACTAATTTGGGTAATCATATAGAATCCTTCAGCATGGCAGACGATCCGGGAGGCGTATAGTGCATTTTTCAGTTCTAAAAGTGACTTTTCTTTATCTGACTTAAGATTTTCAATGGGTTCCGTATGTCTACCTGATAGAATTTCACGTAAATCAGTGAGTGAAGAAATAAATCGATGTTGCACAGCTCCGGTAATTCCGGGGAGTGGTATGCCCAGTTCAAGAGAAGAAATGGCCGTCCACTTGCCGGTTCCTTTTTGTCCGGCACTGTCCAGTATTTTTTCTACGAGCGGCGAGCCGTCTTCGTCGGTCACACTCAGAATATCAGCCGTGATTTCAAACAGATAGCTGTTGAGAGGCCCCTGATTCCATTCACTGAATTGTTTTGAAATTTCAAAAGCACTCATTCCCAGTGCCTTGCTCATGAAGTGATACGCTTCAGCGATGAGCTGCATATCAGCGTACTCAATTCCGTTGTGAATCATCTTTATAAAATGGCCTGCCCCGCCTGTTCCGATTCGGCTGCAGCATGGAGAACCATCAAATGCCCTGGCTGCAATAGATTCAAGTATAGGGGCGATCTTATTCCAAACGTGTTCTGTGGTTCCGGTCATCATCGAGGGACCGAATCGTGCTCCTTCTTCTCCCCCGGAGACTCCCATTCCAACGAAGTGAATATTAATATTTGACAGGGAAACGGATCGCCGTTCGGTTTCTTTAAAATGAGAGTTACCGCCATCAATCAGGATGTCGCCATTTTCCAGAAGAGGTGTTAGTTTCTCAATCACACTATCAACGGGAGAACCGGCTTTCACCATGAGGAGAATTTTTCGGGGTGATTCAAGTGACCGAACAAAATCAGACAGTGATTGTGCCCCAAAAAACGATTTATTTTCACCCTCTTTTTGAATAAATTCAGAAAGCACCTTTTCCTCCCCGGGCATAGGATGATTGTAAACGGACACCCGATTTCCTTTCTCTTCTAAGTTAAGCGCCAGGTTTCGGCCCATTACTCCAAGTCCAAACACCCCAATCGTTGATTTACCCATGTGTTTAGCATTTTGTTGTACTGAAATTGCTTCGCTATAGCTACCGAATCAATTTGAATTATGCAAGCCGCTGTTTAACTGTAGTGTGATGGTGCTCATCACTATGCACTGAAATTTATTATTCATCAACTTTTTGTGCCAGTTTATAACCTTCAGCTTATATCTCCAGCTCTACTATAATTTTTTTGACAATCTTTGGCGGTTTTTGCTGTATATCTACGGTAAGCGCATTACGTGGAATCTCAAGCGACTCAAATTGTGAATCTAAAAGTTTCGGAGGCATGTAATGCCCGGTACGTTTCTTTAGACGTTCCATAATCACGTGACGAGAGCCTTTCAGGTGTACGAAACGTATTTCTCCATCTCCTGCACTCAGGATTTTCCGATATTTTTTCTTTAATGCGGAACATGCAAGTATGGCTCCTCCAGATCGGTTCCACGCAGATATTTCAGAGGATAAAATTTCAAGCCACGGTTGACGATCTTTATCGCTAAGCGGCTGACCTGATTTCATCTTCTGAACATTCACGGACGGATGGAAATCGTCGCCATCAAAAAAAGGCATTCCCACTTTATGTGCCAGAAGTTTTCCAACCGTAGTTTTTCCACAGCCAGATACACCCATTAAAATGATAACCATACGTCTTGGTTTGATGGTCAGAATTATCGATTCATTTTGTTTGGTTTAGAAACTGTTGACAGTGCATCAAAACGCTGTTCTAATTTGACTCATAAAATTGCAAAATCCCCTGTATAAACTCTTCTATTCTCTTTTAAATTATTGAGAATAATCATCTTAATTGTGTGAAAATTATATGGACTTTTCAATCGTTTAACTATTGCAAAATAAACGGTATTTTACGAATCTGTATGCATTTACGTAAAAATGTTTTAAGTCAAATAAAAACAATAATATATGAGTAGTTTATATCCCGCTTACGACGTAATTGTTGTTGGTGCGGGTCATGCCGGTAGTGAAGCGGCGGCCGCAGCAGCAAAGAGCGGATCGAAGACATTATTAATTACGATGAACCTGGATGCCATCGCCAAGATGTCCTGCAACCCCGCGATGGGTGGTGTGGCTAAAGGTCAGCTCGTGCGGGAAATTGACGCTCTTGGCGGATTGAGTGGAATTGTCAGTGACAAGAGTGGCGTGCAGTTTCGGATGCTGAACCTGAGTAAAGGGCCGGCTATGTGGAGCCCGCGCTGCCAGAGTGATCGCTCACTCTATTGTAAGCTGATGAGAGAGGAGCTTGAGAAGATAGAAAATCTTCACTTCCGCCAGGATAATGTTGTAGACCTGATCACGAATGATAGCGGAGATAAAATTACGGGTGTGATTACCCAAACCGGGCAAGAGTTTAATTCTAAAGCAGTTGTTCTTACCAGCGGCACATTTTTGAACGGCTTGATCCATATTGGGGAGAGTCAGTATGGGGGAGGGCGTTCGGGTGAGCGCGCTTCTGTTGGTATATCTGCTGCACTTGAAAGTTTTGGCTTTGAAGTTGGACGATTGAAAACCGGAACGCCACCAAGGATCGACGGCAGGTCGATCGATTATAGTCAGCTTGAAGTTCAGTACGGGGATGAGAATCCTAACCCATTTTCCTTTACCACGAAAGAACTTCCATCTATTGATGAGCAGCTGACCTGCTGGATAGGGTATACGAATAATGAAGTCCACGAAATGCTAAAAACCGGCTTTGATCGCAGCCCGATGTTTAATGGGCGAATCAAATCGGTTGGGCCGCGTTACTGTCCGAGCATTGAAGATAAAATTAACCGCTTTGCAGATAAAGATAGTCATCAGCTTTTTCTTGAGCCGGAAGGATGGGATACCTACGAAATGTATCTGAATGGTTTTTCAACATCGTTACCGGAAGATGTACAATATCATGCACTTAGAACGATTCCTGGTTTTGAAAATGCAGTAATGCTTCGTCCCGGGTACGCAATTGAGTACGACTATGTTCCGCCGCACCAGGTGAAGCGGTCGCTGGAGACCAAAATCACGAAGGGACTTTTCTTTGCGGGTCAGATTAATGGCACAACGGGATATGAAGAAGCGGCTTGCCAGGGGCTAATCGCCGGAATTAATGCTTCTCGAATGGTCAAAGATGAAGAGCCATTTGTGATAAAACGGTCTGAAGGCTATATCGGCGTATTAATTGATGATTTGATCAATAAAGGCACAGAAGAGCCTTATCGAATGTTCACGTCGAGAGCTGAGCATCGAATTTTATTACGTCAGGATAATGCAGATCTGCGGCTGACCCCGTTAGGGTATAAGCTCGGGTTGATCGATGAAGGTCGATACGCCGAATTTAGCCAGAAGAAGAAAGAGATTGATGAACTCTACGATCTGATTAGCAATTATACGGTCAGACCAGACAAAATGGACCCGATGCTTCAGGAGCAGGGGACTACCGTATTGAGCCAGCCGGTTAAAGCGAAAAGTTTAATTCCCCGTCCTGAGATTCATCTGAGTCACTTGCTCGAAGCTGATAATGAGTTGACATCTCAAGTTGATAAGATCACGCAAAATGAACGTGTGCTTGAGCAGGTTGAGATTCAGATTAAATATGCCGGTTACATTGAGCGGGAGTTTGAGATGGTGGAAGAGATGAAGCAGAAAGAGGAGTCTCCTATACCGCTGCATATAAATTACGATAGGATCAAGAGTCTCTCCTCAGAGGGCCGTTCTAAGCTTGAGCGTATTAAGCCAGAGACCATCGGTCAGGCTTCAAGGATCAGCGGAGTGTCCGCAAGCGATCTTTCTGTATTAATGATTTACTTAAAACGATAGGTTTCACGTGAAACATCAAATGAAAAGTGTACAGGTTTCACGTGAAACATTGGGTAAAGCTCGTGAGATATACCAGGAAAACGAAAAAGAAATTGAACGGTACTTAGATCTTCTACTGGAATGGAATGAGAAGATTAATCTTGTCAGTCGTAGTGTTTCACGTGAAACAGTGAGGGAGCATATTGTGCATTCACTGATGCCAATGGCGCTTAAATTGCTCGATATTCATGATGTATGGATTGATTCAGGTTCCGGCGGTGGGCTTCCGGGCATTCCGCTTGCCATTGCGGACCCTGACAAAAAATGGTTGCTCAATGATAATGTGAAGAAAAAGATGAAGGCGGTAGGGGATATCGTTGAGAGATCGGCCTTATCAAATACCGAAATCCTCGCAAAAAGCATTTCGCTCGTTGATTTCGAAAAAGGTACCGGGATCATTACAAAGCACGCCTTTAAAGTGGATGATTTGCTTCGGCTTCTCGGCAGTAAACCGTGGAAAACGATTATCATGTGGAAAGGAGTAGAGGGCGCTGCAAAAGAGATAAATACTTCAAATAAAAAGCTCAACACGACTCTATATAAGTTCGAGTTCGGTGACGATGAACCCTTCTACGAAGGAAAAGGACTGCTTGTGATTGAGAGATAAATCTCTCCTTCAGAGAGCTGTATTGATTAGTTTTAATACAGCAAGGAATAGCTCTCGCCTAAAAAGGGGAGACACAGAGGGGTGTTACTGAGTTTGGCAGTGAATATGAGCGTTTTGATTGTTTCTGCGTTACGATAAATCCCCCTCAGTCTCCCTTTTGAAAAGGGGGAGTAGTTGGTTTCTTTTGAATAATTTTTGATTTGGCTCGAAATAACTCTCCCCTAAAAAGAGGAGACACAGAGGGGTGTTACTGAGTTTGGCAGTGAATATGAACGTTTTATTTGTATCTGAATTACGTAAATCCCCCTCTCTCCCCCCTTTTGTAAAGGGGGAGTAATCAGTTGCTTCTAAAGGGTCTATTAATGCGATTTGGTAATAATTCTCCCTTTCCCCGGGATAATACACCCCCGAGTTATTGCTTGGGACAGGCCGGGACCAGTAAAACACTGGCAGGGGATGCCGGATCATAGCGCAGGCGGGGGGTGTTGCGAAGTTTTGATATGGCAGTTAGTGTGGTGTCAACATTGAGCTATCCTAAGAGTCATCGGATGAGTCATTTATGAATCATATATTTTTTCAGCATAACTAGGTTTTTCGAAAAACTCATCCGATGACTATACAACATTTAATCGATGACACTGCACTATTTACACTTAACAAAGGAGGGCATAGAGGGGTATATATGAAGGCTTAAAGTAATTATAAACAGCTACATAAGAGAATATTAAAAAAAGCCCTCAAAACAGAACCACGAATATTAATCAGAATAAAAGTGTCCGAGGGAACTCGATTTCTTACCTTCTAAATCAACCAACTAAAGAACATCGAATATGTCCCGACTAAAAAGTAGCGAGCGCCGAATGAAATTGATCCTGATGCTCCAGGAGTCCAGGAGAAGGCTGACGGTGGATGAGCTGGCAGAGGAATTCGGCGTGAGCAGACGTACTATCTTCAGGGATTTCAATGTCTTATCGGAAATAAATGTGCCGGTTACATGGGATAAATACAGCGGATATGGCGTAATGGATGGTTATAAAATTCCGCCACTGATGTTCACATCGAAAGAGCTCGCTACGATTATGGTAGGCCTCAATTTTGTAAAATCTCAGGTTGATAAATCGTTAGTTGAAGATGCAAGCGGCGTTGAGTTGAAGATTAAAAATACGCTGCCCAAGGAACTGAAAGATTTTATGGAATCTCTCGATAACCGAACAGTGGTAGATCCGTTTTTGCATTTTGGAACAGAGAAAAAACAGGGGGGAAACTGGTACCTGATCAGCAGCGCGATTTCTCAGAAGAAAAAAATCTCATATTCGTACACCGCAAAATCAGACGGCAAAAAAACCGACCGGGAAATTGATCCTTATCTTTTGGTTTTTTACAGAGACCACTGGAACGTAATTGGATTTTCGCATAAAAGAGGCGCCATCCGAAATTTCGTGTTAGACAGAATGGAAAATGTGAAAATTCTGGATGAAAAATATGCTCAACATGGTGAAATGGATGCAGAGGCGCTTATTTTTGGCTCTAACGAATCGGGCGTGGAAATAGATGTACATGTATATTCGGAAGCAGATCGCTCTTTTAGAGCCAATCTGCCGACTAAAATTATTAAGGAGAATGCTGTTTTAGTTAATAAAGTTAAGCTTACTTTTAAATTTGAAAATTTAGACTACATCAACGAGTGGCTGCTTCAATTTGGTGATAAAGTAGAAATAGTGGGACCAGATGAATTATTGGAGAAACGAAAATCTCTTTTACAAAAAATGATAACTGGTTTACATTTTTAGTGGAGAATTTCTCTGTATGAAATTTATTGATAGATATTTGCAATAGAGGGGAAGAAGTTATCCTTTTAAAAAAAAATCCTACTATTTGAACTTGGCAATTTTCAGAACTGGATTGCCATATCTCTCAAGAGTGTCTGTTAAAGCTATCAGGTTTTTCATTTTAAGGCTATAATATTTTTCTGGAAAATGTTCTCGATAATGTTCAACGTGATCAATCAACTCAACCGGTTGAAGCAGTGCCATAAGAGCATCATCAGAACTTTGATAGATAAATGGTGCAATTCCATAATCAATATCATTGGTCAATCTTGCAGGACCTGTACGTGATTCACCGGTATGTTTATTATAAAAAGTATTGTAGTAGTTATCACCAGCACCAAAACGTAAATGAATGAAATTATTTGTTTCATTGAACACCTGTATCACGAAAACAAAACCACCACCTTGTAGTTCTTCACGGTAAAAACCAGCCCAATCATATAGACTGCTTCCATAATTGCTTCTTTGACTGAAAACATCGACAGTTGCAGATGCCTCACCAAAGTCCAAAATATAGCGTGGTTCGATATCGGATTGATTTACTGTATATATTGTATCCACCAAATGGGGAGAATAGAGTTCAATATCTTCAAACAATGGGAACCGATTAGGGGGCACTTGACGTATAAATTCTCTACCGGCGGGTATCGGAAGTCGGCTATCAGTAATCTCACCATTTCTATTCAGGTAGATCAGGTTATTACCGGCATGTTTACTTTCAAGTGTTAAGTTTAGATCATTTTCAGCACTTGTTATAAAGAGATCAGTTACAGAATCATATGTAAAATTATATGCGAAATAATCAAAATTAACCTCATCAACAAATTTTTCTTCCATGTCATATTCTACAATTTTGTGAGCTCCCAAAGCAAAAACACGCTGATTATCAGTTACCAGAAGGTCAGTCATATGGTTTAATTCACCGGGACCGCCACCCTGAGGAATTCTGATTTCACGAATAAAAATACCATCAAAATCAAACAACCAGGCACTGTTTCTTGAGCGATCATAGAGAGCGTAAAAATCATTCTTAACTATGATTTTTGTTAGATTGCCAATTGGCTGACCACTTGAAACAATTAAAGGAAGATATTTGATCTCGGAGAAATACTCCGACATTGGTAGTATATTCTCAGTCTCATGCAGATGAATAGAAATTTTTTTCAATATCAGAATAATGTTCCATAGGTTGATCGCTGTGACATGCGACCAACCAAATGGATAAAGAAATAATATATACTAGCTTCATATGATGTAATCTGTGATTTTTCATTAATCTTCTATTGGATCTTCAGGGGGTGAACAAGAACCCTGATCAGATACGTCACATATTCCTCCACCATATCGACATATTAATATAGAATTTAAGTTAAGGTTAAGAATTGCGCTTTTTATGTTATATGTTAACAACTACTTACATGATTATAATATATATATATATATGTCAAGGCCGTTATTATCAACCTTTGAGTGATAAAATTACTAAAAGTGTATTTTCTGGTTAACGACTGGAAACGACACTTATAACAATCAAATACCTTATCAGTATAAAAGCCCGGTTGAGTTATACGTTAATTCTAAACAAAAAAAGGCCCCGTTTCCGGAGCCTTTTTTGTTATAAGAAGTATTTATATGAAAGAAGTTCAGGAGACGACAGGAGCTTCAGCTTCATCGTCATCTTCGTTGACGACTCGGGTGACGCCACCAATCTTTCCGTCTTCGTCCAATCGCATGATCCGAACACCCTGAGTGTTACGTCCCATTGTTCGTAAGCCCTTGCACTGCATTCTGATAACTTTTCCTCTCTCGGTTATAATCATCAGATCATCATTATCTGAGACTTCCTTCAGTGCAACTAGATTTCCGGTCTTCGGAGTAATTTTTAGAGTGATAACTCCTTTACCTCCTCGGCTCTGCTCACGGTAGTCATCCACAAGGGAACGCTTACCGTATCCATTTTCAGAGATTGCAAGCACAGTAGCCTCGTGAGTATTTTTGATGACAACCATATCAACCAGCTCATCATCTTTATCAAGAGTCATGCCTTTAACACCGGATGTATTTCGACCCATTTCCCTGGCGTCAGATTCGTGAAACCTGATTGCCCGTCCTTTCTTATTGGCAAGGATGATATTGCTTTCGCCATCGGTGAGTGATGCACCTAAAAGTGAATCACCTTCTTTGATGTTGATCGCTATAATACCATCGCGTCGGGGGCGGCTATACGCCTCAAGGGATGTTTTTTTCACCTGGCCGTCTTTGGTTGCCATAATAATGGTGTGTGATTTTATATACTTCTCATCATCAAGCGTCTTAACAGGCACAAAGGTTTTGATTGAATCATTTTTATCAATATCAATCAGGTTCACTATGGCCCGGCCTCGTGCAAGACGGGATCCTTCCGGAATCTCGTAAACCTTCAGCCAGTAACAGTTCCCTTTTTCGGTAAAGAAGAGGATGTAGTTATGATTGGTGGCAACAAAGAGATGTTCTACATATTCATCATCCTTGGTTGTGGTACCCTTCATTCCTTTCCCGCCACGACGCTGACGACGGTAGCCGCTGACAGGCATTCGTTTAATAAATCCTTTGTTGGATATTGTAACCACAACATCCTCATCGGCTATCATATCTTCGATATTAAAATCGTCGGCAGAATAGACGATTTCTGTTCGGCGTTCGTCGCCGTAACGATCTTTCAAAAGAGCAAGTTCTTCTTTAATGATACTGTTTTGCCGTAATCTATCAGATAGTATATTTCTGTAATCTTCAATACGGTCTACAATATCTCGGTACTCCTGATCGATCTTATCGCGCTCGAGGCCGGTAAGCTTCTGCAGGCGCATATCGAGAATAGCTTTTGCCTGGAGGTCGGTCAGCGCAAATTTCTTACGCAACTCTTCATTGGCTTCCTGCGGGTTGTTTGATGCCCGGATCGTTTTAATCACTTCATCGAGGTTATCAAGCGCAATTTTCAGCCCTTCAAGAATGTGGGCCCTGGACTCAGCCTGATCCAGATCATACATTGTGCGGCGGATAATGATATCGATTCTGTGCTCAATAAAGCGCTCAATCAGCTCTTTCAGTGCCATAACCTTGGGCCGGCCTTTTACAAGAGCAAGATTGATGATGCCGAACGTCTGCTGCATCTGCGTATATTTATACAGCTGATTTAATACAACGCCAGCATTCGATCCACGCTTTAGAATGATGACAATCCGCATACCCTCGCGATCCGATTCATCCCGAATTTCACTGATTTCAGTGATTTTCTCCTGGTTAACGAGCCCCGCAATTTTTTCAATCAGGGTGGCTTTGTTTACCTGGTAAGGAATTTCGGTAACAACAATCTGTTCCCGGCTGTTGCGAAGTTCTTCCACGTTAGCCCGGGCACGCATTACTACTTTTCCGCGTCCGGTTTCATACGCTTCTTTAACCCCTTCATATCCGTATATGATTCCACCTGTTGGAAAATCGGGAGCTGTAATGTGCTCCATCAAGCCGGTTGAATCAATTTCGGGATTATCAATGGTGGCTACTACGCCATCAATAACTTCTTTGATATTGTGAGGCGCCATGTTCGTCGCCATACCTACGGCGATACCGGAAGCACCGTTAAGCAGGAGGTTGGGAAGCATGGATGGAAGAACCGTTGGCTCTTCAAGCGTATCATCAAAATTAGACTGATAGTCAACGGTCTCTTTATTGATATCGGCTAATAGCTCTTCAGAAATTCGTTTCATACGAACTTCCGTGTACCTCATTGCGGCGGCAGAATCACCATCAACAGAACCAAAGTTACCCTGGCCGTCAACCAGCGGATACCTAAGTGAAAATTCCTGCACCATACGCACAATGGAGTCGTAAACGGCTGAATCACCATGTGGGTGATACTTACCCAGAACCTCACCCACAATACGGGCACTCTTTTTATAATTTCGGTTATGGAGCATTCCGAGATCACTCATGCCGTATAATATACGACGGTGAACAGGCTTAAGTCCATCGCGCACATCAGGTAGTGCACGTGAAACAATAACCGACATCGAGTAATCAATGTAGGATGACTGCATCTCGTCTTCAATTGTAATAGGTATAATCTTTTCGCTTGCCATCTATGGAAACTGGATTAAGTAAACGTGTTTCTGTTAATTTGTGGAATTAAATATCGAGCTTGGCGTATTTCGCATTTCGCTCAATAAATTCCCGGCGAGGTTCAACATCACCGCCCATCAACGTGGAGAACATTTTGTCTGCGGCGGCTGCATTTTCAATATTAACCTGTTGCAAAGTACGAGTTTCGGGATCCATTGTGGTTTCCCATAACTGCTCAGGGTTCATTTCACCAAGGCCTTTATATCGTGAAACATTGAATTTTTTCTTCGATTTTTTTAGCTCCTTAATAATTTTATCGCGGGTAGGATCGTCCCATGCATAATCAATCTGGCCTCGGGTAGAGGTAATTCTGTAAAGAGGTGGGGTGGCGATGTAAACATGGCCAAACTCAATGAGAGGATGCATATAGCGGTAGAAAAAGGTGAGAAGCAGCGTACGAATGTGTGATCCGTCAACATCTGCATCAGTCATGATGATAATTTTGTGATAGCGGAGTTTTTCGAGTTCAAAATCTTCCTCTTTTCCAACACCGGTTCCGAGGGCGGTAATCATCGCCTGGATCTCCTTATTTTCGAGAATTTTATTGATCTTCGCTTTTTCCACATTCAGAATTTTTCCACGAAGTGGAAGAATAGCCTGGAAACTTCTGTTTCGGCCCATCTTTGCTGAACCACCGGCAGAGTCACCCTCAACAAGGTAAACTTCGCAATGTTCAGGATCCTTAATAGAGCAGTCGGCCAGTTTGCCCGGCAGGCCGCCACCGCTCATCACGCTTTTGCGCTGTATGAGCTGGCGTGCTTTGCGGGCAGCTTCTCTCGCTTCAGCAGCAACAATGACTTTTTCTAATATCTTTTTAGCAATTTTTGGATTTTGCTCAAGGTATTCGTTCAGTTTTTCATAAACAATCACCTCAACTGCGCTCTGTACTTCAGAGTTACCGAGCTTAGTTTTTGTTTGCCCCTCGAACTGAGGTTCCGCTACTTTAACACTTAACACACAGGTCATACCTTCGCGAAAATCTTCACCTGATACGCTGATGGTGCTTTTTGCTTTTAGAATGTTATTCTTTTCAGCATAACTTTTCATGCAGCGTGTAAGTGCGCGCCTGAACCCGGAGATATGCGTTCCGCCCTCGCGGGTATTGATATTATTAACGTAGGAGTGCACATTCTCGGAGTAGGAATCGTTGTACTGTATGGCCAGTTCAACAGGTACGTCCTCAACGATGCCCTGTATAAAAATGGGTTCATCGATAAGTGAATCACGACTCTCATCTAAAAAAGATACAAAGTCTTTAACACCGCCGGCGTAGTGGAAAATAGTCTCTTTGTCTTGTGCGTCCTCTTCCCGTTCATCGATAATTTCGACGGTAATTTCCGGGTTAAGAAAAGCAAGTTCACGCATCCGGTCGGCAATGATGTCGAACTTAAACTCAGTCGTTTGATTGAAAATTTCAGGGTCGGGCAGGAATGTAATGGTTGTTCCGGTTACATCTGTTTTACCTTTATCCTGAAGAGGAGTAACGGTAAACCCTTTTTCAAACTCCATTAAATAGATTTGACCATCACGATGAATTTCAGCACTGAACTTAGAAGAGAGAGCGTTCACACAACTTACGCCCACACCGTGTAACCCACCGGATACTTTATAAGAGTCTTTGTCAAATTTACCACCGGCGTGTAATTTAGTAAGCACAACTTCAACTGCAGGAAGTTTAAGTTTGGGATGTTCATCCACCGGAATACCGCGCCCGTTATCAGAAACTGTGATAGATCCGTTTTCGTGAATGATGAGTTTAATCCAGTCGCAGTGACCGGCAAGGGCCTCATCGATAGAGTTATCAACAACTTCGTTGATTAAGTGATGAAGTCCGCGTTGGCCGGTGTCACCAATATACATGGATGGACGTTTACGAACGGCTTCGAGCCCTTCCAATACCTGAATGTTGGAGGCTTTGTAGTCAGATCCTTTACTTTTTGCCATATTGGGGTTGAGTGTGAATTAAAATAGCGTCTAAGATGCCGAAAAATACCGCTTGTGCATGCAAAATCAAAAAAAGCAGACATATTAATTGCCGTCTCAAGAGATTGTGCGCTGGGGGCGGTTTAAGGAGCTTGCACGTGCATGTTTTAAGGCTGAGTAATCTGAACGCCAGTTTTAAAGATGTTCGCTGTTTATGTTACGCTCTGAAGTGTGCTGAAGATGTTGATAATGATAATTAGTGGAAATGGATTAAATGAAGACGCGGGGGAATTAAACGGCTTCTTTGAAGTGGAAGGGCCGTTTAGTAAATAAATATGCAATAAAGAAATGTTTGTGGAAAGTATGTTGATATTATAGACAAATAGGCTTAATTTTGAAGTCTATCAAAAAATGACAAAAACAGTTGTTATGGCACGAAAGGACGATATTACAGGAAAGTCAGCATTGAATGGCTACAGATCTTCCAAATCAAACAATAAAACAAAGCACAAATTTCAGCTGAATCTTCAGAAGAGAAGATTTTTCATACCCGAAGAAGATCGCTGGGTTACGCTGAAGGTATCTGCAAAAACTCTGCGTACAATCAACAAGAAGGGAATCTCTGCTGTGCTTGATGATGCAAGAAAGAAAGGTACTTTACTTAAAGAGGTATAATTTATGGCTAAAGGTAATCGAATACAGGTAATTCTTGAATGCACCGAAAAACCGGGCAGTTCTCGATATGTAACGACCAAAAACAGACGGAACACGACAGATCGGATTGAGCTGAAAAAATACAATCCGGTACTGCGCAAACACACCGTACACAAAGAAATCAAATAGGATTTAGTTATGGCTAAGAAACAAGCATTCGGTGATGAAGCCCAGGCGCTGAAAGAAGCTCAGCGAAAAATGGCGAAGGTTATTATCGCAAAGAAAAATGAGCGTGGAAAATACGCCTACAAAGAAGTGATGATGGACCAGGAAAACGTGAAAGAATACATCCAAAATAGTAAAGGGTAAACTATTTTATCGTTCGATCTTTTAAGGTTGCATTCCGTATTATACGGAGTGGAGCCTTTTTTTTTGCTTAGAACTAACATAATGTGCAGATTAGTTTTATTTCTAACAAATCTGAATTCGATTGTTGAATCATGATTGTAAAAGTACCCTTATCAAAGGGAGAATGAGGGGGATGTTCATCATATTGTGGAAAAATCGATGGATACCCCTCTATATCTCCCCCTTGTTAGGGGAGACTTCTCATTGTATTATTCAAGAAAATTATTAATCGAATTAAGCTTACAACTAACATAATGTGCAGATATGAGTATTAAACAATCCATTCTCGATGAGCTGAAAACGGCAATGAAACAGAAGGAAGCTGATAAACTCAGAGTCTTACGCTCTCTAAAAGCTAAAATTTTAGAAAAAGAAATTAGCGAACGAAAGGACGGCGAGTCGGAACTTACTGACGAGCAGATTATCGAAGTGCTAATGAAAGCAGCAAAACAGAGAAAAGAGTCTATCGAACAGTTTGACGCCGGAGATCGCAAAGATCTTGCTGACAAGGAAAGAGACGAACTAGAGCTTATCGAACGATTCTTGCCGGAGATGATGAGCGAAGATGAAGTAAGGGCGGCTGTTAAAGATCAGATCGAGCAAATGGGAGCGTCATCCATGGCTGATATGGGTAAAGTTATGGGCGTAATGATGGGACGGCTCAAGGGGAAAGCCGACGGGTCTGTAGTGAGCAGCGTTGTAAAAGAGGAACTTTCCTGAATAGATGAACGCTCTCGACTTTCTTATCATCCTGCCGATCGGGTATTTTGCCTATAAAGGCTTTACCGCAGGTTTGATACAGGAAGTTTTGGGGATTATTGGCATTATAATCGCGATTTTTGTGACGTTTGCCTACATGAAACCGGTTTCTGCTGTTTTACAGCCTTTTTTTGAAGGAAGCGATACCCCAACCATTTTTGCCGGGTTGATTCTCTTTATTGGAACAATCGCCATTGTACAGTTCATTGGACACACTATCAGAAAATTCCTTGAACTGATTAAATTGAACTTTATCAACCGGATTGCGGGCCTTATCTTTGGTGCTGTGAAATCAGCAATTGTCATCAGTGGATTTTTATGGCTCTTTGCAGGATTTAATATCCCGGCAGATGATACCCGCGATGAATCGATCACCTACCCGGTTGTCATCTCTCTTGCTCCCGCCACATATAATATGGTAGCCGCCCTTATTCCCGGTATCGAGAATTTTATTAAAACTCTTGAAGAAGCCATTCAGGAAGACAATCCCATCCGAAACAATCAATTTTTTGACCAACTAAATTTATGAGCTTTCAACCTGTTGAAGACCAATTAGAGATTATCAAACGCGGTACAGTTGAAGTGGTGCCGGAGCCGGAACTGATAGAAAAATTGAAGAAATCCCGGAAAAATAATACGCCTTTACGTATTAAGCTGGGGTGTGATCCAACCCGGCCTGATCTGCACCTGGGACACTCCGTGATCCTGAGAAAAA
>CAZXYQ010000046.1:0-18535 GCA_964644975.1 uncultured Rhodohalobacter sp. | reverse complement strand
GCCTACTACCGCAATGATCTTCACACCGAAGAGTCCAAAAAACAGGCGATGATTGAGCACTGTAAGCAGAAAAAGCTGACCGAAATTGACGGTAAAAAAGTAACTGAATGGCAGTTTACAGACGGCATCAAGCAGATTATGGAAGATGGATCGTGGCTTCTGGTTCGTCCCTCTGGCACTGAGCCGGTACTCCGGATCTACGCAGAAGCCCCTTTTGCTGAACAGGCAAAAGCGATGGTTGAAGATGTAACGCAGATGGTGGATCAGTTTTAGAGGGTAAGTCAGAAGGGAAAAGGGAAAGGTGAAATGGCAAAAGTGAGAAATATGTAGAGGAGAGACCGGAGAAGGCAAAGGCTCGGCCGGGGGCTTTTGGGCTTTAGACAGATCGAAGAGGGCATCCTGCAATTCAGGACTGATAGGGCTCCGGCAGGTAGTGGCAGTATCGGTTGATTGGTTACATGAATAAGTATGAACAAGCCGTTAATAGAGTGAGCCTGTATCTCAATTGCTTCCTATTTAGGTTATCTCTCCCCCACCTCTGATAATATCAGTGATGAAAATAAAGCTTTCACTATTATTTTTATTATTTCTTTCCAATGAATCCTAATAGGGTTCATTAAATGATTTGACGAATCATTCTGGTTAGATGTTTTTAATAATACTAAAACCTGCTCTTAAATTGATTAAAATAGATCACACATACCCTAGCCTGAAACTAGGCTAGTAACATTCCATTTTTGTATGTAAAGCTTTAATTGCACCTGTTTTCAGATTTAATTGATCAGATGCAGTTTAAAGATATGAAACAATCTTTCTTACTGAGTTTAACTCTTCGAAAAATATTCAAAGAGTGGTGTAAAAGTACCCAGTTCTTAAATATATGGTGTAAAGGCCATGAAAACATTCAAGATTACACTCCTGATCTTCGCCTTCATACTTTCTCTCGGTTGTGATTCAAGTACATCATCTTTTGAGGATTCAATACCCATTTATTCATTGGAGACCATTGTAATTCCGGAAGGGAGTGGATCTGTACATCCATCAGGAGGCGAATTTACGTCACGTGACAGAATTGATATTGAAGCACGGCCTTCAGAAGGTTTTGTATTTGTGCGATGGGATGGAGATATCACTGGCAACAGCAATCCCCAATCCATCCTCTTTAATTCAAATAAAAATGTTAGAGCCCACTTCACTGAAAGAAATTACATACTGAATATTAAAATCAGCGGAGAGGGATTTGTTCGGGAGACAGTTATAGAAGATGGTTCAGATGCCGGTGAAGACTCACTCAATACATCCGGCAGGAAAGTACAACTGGAAGCGGTAGCGAAAGATGGTTGGGTTTTTCATAGCTGGGAAGGAGATTTGTCGGGCACAGAAAATCCTGCACAAATATCTGTAGACGAAGAAAAAAGTGTCACTGCTGTTTTTGATCGTGATTTATCTGATGGCTATACAATTACAATCGAGATTGAAGGTGAAGGAATCGTAGAGAGAGATCCCAACAGAGAAAATTTCAGTGATGGAGATATCGTGCTTCTAACCGCTATACCCGATACGGGCTGGACGTTTTTTGAATGGCAGGGTGATCTGTCAGGGAATCAGCCATCTCTTGAAATTACTATTTCAGATAGTGTTGCAGCCACCGCCATTTTCCGTGAATTTACCAGCCCTCTCTTTAATGTAACTGAGCAACCGTCGACAAGCGAAGCCGGCAGCGGCATTAATCCTTCTCCTGCAGTGAAACTTTCAGATAATCTCGGTGACCCTGTTCAGGAAGCAACCATCAATGTCTCATTAAACCACCACTCTTTTCACTCATCCAGTACTACAAAAGCCGTAACTGGCGCAGACGGAATCGCAACGTTTGATAATCTTATCATAAACAGAGCCGCAAGCGGCTACATCCTTTCTTTCAGTACAGAAGAATCCGATGTTCAAACCATATTCTCAAATTCATTTGAAGTTGTAACGGCTGAAGCTGATCCTCAATTGAGCAGAGCCGAGATTACAGAAGAGGGTTCTGTAGGAGAATCCATTGATTTAACCATTATCCTGAAAGATGGTTTTGGGAACAATGTTAAGGATGCCGTCAGCAGCCTATCAGTTGAAGTAAGCGGCGCGAACAGCGCAACACCCTCGGTGTCTGAGATAGCAGACGGACGGTATGAGGCAAATTACACCCCCTCTCATTCGGGCACAGATATGGTATCTGTTAAACTCAACGGAAATGAACTATCCGGGAGTCCGTACTCTATTAATATACATGCCGGATCCCCCTCAGAAATCATTATTACCCAGCAACCGGGCGATGTAACAGCCGGTAACACAATATCCTCTGCTCCGGCTGTGCGCGTGGTTGATGGTTTTGGAAACGGTCTCGAAGATGTGGATGTGCGTGTCAGACTGAATGAAGATTCATTTAGCAGTTCCAGCAGTAAAACCGCAGTTACAAACAGTAGTGGGGTAGCACAATTTAGCAATTTGGTCATTAATACAGCTGGATCAGATTATGCTTTGATATTTAAAATTGATGAGCTGACTACTACATCCAATACTTTTGACGTGCTGGCAGCTTCAGCAGATTTGAGCATGAGCAGTGCGGAAGTTCCCGATGGAACGACCGGTGAAGAAACCACGATCAAAGTAACGCTGATTGATCGATTTGGAAATGATATTACCGGAGCAGAAGATGACCTTTCTGTAGAGATCAGAAGAGCGAATCACAGAGATCTATCCGTAAATTCATCCGGAGAAGCGGGAATATATATTGCGAACTATGTACCGGTCAGAAAAGGATCAGACCAGGTGAATGTCAGATTTGACGGTACTCACTTAGGAGGAAGCCCCTACACCAGCATTGTGTTTCCTGCTGAGGCCAGTCCATCCAACTCCTCCATTACAGCTTCCCCCGAAACCCTTCAATCAGGTGAAATATCCGTTGTAAAGGTCGAATTACGAGACAACAATGGAAATCCTATAGGCGGGTTAGAAAGTGTGGATTTTAATATAAATCTGGACGGTAATGCATCTGCCGGTTCAATCACAGAATCATCTACTCCGGGAACATATAGGTTTAATGTGTCTAGCATTTCTGTTGGAGATGTAGCGGTATCCATCACTGCAAATGGTGTTTTACTGGATGATTCTCCTGTCATCACGTTTGAGCCGGGTATTCCCGCTGAAATAATTATTGAAGTTGAACCTGAAGATTCCCGAAGCGGCCAACCTATTGAGGGTCCGCCAACCGTTCGTGTCACGGACCAGTTTGGCCACAACATCCCAAATGTGACCGTTAGAGTACGGGAACTTGACGGAAACGAATTTGCAAGCGGAACACGTGAAGTAACCACAAATCAATCAGGAATCGCTGTTTTTGATGATCTTGTGATCGTAACGAATGTAAGGTGGTTTACCCTCGTTTTTTCAGCAGACGGCATTCAGGACAAAGTTTCTGAACGCTTCCGTGTATCCTTCATAACCAGGAATTCTGAAAATTAGGATAGAAGGGAGAAGGGAGAAATAACGGGAGACCGAAGATGGGTTTCGATTCGTGTAGGTGCCGCAACCCTTAAAATTGGTTTTCATTTAATCAAAGCAGGAGATTAACATTCTCTTGCTTTGAGTTAGTTTAGATCACATGAATCAGTCTTGAGATAATCCGGCAGGTCAACGATTGTAGATGAAGATATTTCACTTAATCTATGAGTTGCCAAGTTCAACCTCAGCTTAAAACTTGTCTGACATCTTCGTATCTTTGATTTTAGTCAACCAGCATCGAACGAATCATTCACTGCGATGGCGCAAAATCACTCCCACGGCTCTTCCGAAATCACGCTTACAATAATCTGTGCCATCTCGCTTTCGCTGGGCGCCATTGCCCAATACACGCCTCTTTTGCCGGATTCAGCCTCAATTTTTCTATATATCATCTCTTATCTCAGCGGCGGATATCATGGGGTGAAAGATACACTGAAACAGCTCGGGAATTTTAAAATTGATATCCATTTCCTGATGATCAGCGCAGCCATCGGAGCTGCTGTCCTTGGCCAGTGGATTGAGGGTGCCATTCTGCTTTTTCTCTTTTCCCTGAGCGGTGCACTCGAGCACTATGCGCTGGATAAAAGCCGAACGGCCATCCACTCGCTGCTGCAGCTTCGCCCCTCACAGGCTCTCCGCATCAATCATGATGAAAGTGAAGAGACCGTACCTATCGAAGAGCTGAAAATCGGAGACAGAGTTATCGTTAAACCTGGCGAGCACATTCCGATTGACGGGCAGATCATAAAAGGAGAAACAAACATAGATCAATCCGCCATTACCGGTGAAAGCGTGCCCGTTTCAAAATCTGCAAATGATAATGTATTCGCCGCCACGCTGAATGAGAACGGAGTGATCGAGCTGAAGGTGACCAAACGGCCGGAGGATACAACCGTTTCAAAAATTATTGAGCTGGTAGAAAAAGCACAGAAAAACCGGGCAAAGACCCAGCGTTTTCTCGACTCTTTTGAGCCGAGATATGCCGTAAGTATTGTACTGTTTGTGATCGGCTTGATTTTCATCCCCTGGCTGATTTTCGGTCAGGATTTCGACCCTACATTTTACCGTGCCATGACTGTTCTCGTGGTGGCATCGCCCTGCGCACTGATCATCAGTACTCCCGCATCCATCATCTCCGCCATTGCAAACGGCGCGAAGAAGGGCATACTATTCAAGGGCGGCGCATATGTGGAACAGACCGTAGAGATAGACACCATCGCCTTCGATAAAACCGGCACGTTAACAGAAGGCAAGCCGGCAGTGACTGATCAATGGGCCTGGAATCATGAGACATCAACACTAACGGACCGGCCGGCTGACACCAATCCTGTGCTTGCTATTGCCGCCGGATGTGAAGTCCACTCCGAACATCACCTGGCGTCCGCTATTGTTAATAAGGCAAACGAAATGGAGATAATGCCGAAAAAAACAGAGCAGATGCAGGCCGTTCCCGGTAAAGGTGTGACGGCTCAGCTCGAAGGATCGGACGTTTCAGTCGGGAATCTGAAGATGTATGAGAATACAATTGCCCAGTGGGATTCCAAGTTTCGCGACAAAGCAAATTCTCTCCGAAACGAAGGGAAAACGGTGGTTTTTGTAGTGCGTGATGAAAACCCGATCGGACTCATCGCCCTGGCTGATCAACTTCGCCCAGCGGCGGCCCAAACCATCAAAGATCTGAGGGAGCTCGGCATCAAAAAAATGGTGATGCTTACCGGCGACAACCGAGGCGTAGCTGAGTCGATCGGTGCACAGCTCGGTCTGGATGAAATACATGCTGATCTGCTGCCGGAACAGAAAGTAGACGTCATTGAAAAGCTTAAAGCGAATGGTACGGTTGCCATGATCGGAGACGGCGTGAACGACGCCCCCGCGCTTGCAATAAGTCACCTGGGTATCGCCATGGGAGCCGCCGGAACCGACGTTGCCCTCGAAACAGCAGATATTGTACTGATGGGAGACGATCTCTCCAAACTTCCCTACCTGATCTCCCTCTCCCGAAAATCGAAAAAAGTGGTGTGGCAGAATATCCTGTTCAGCATGGCAGTCATCCTTATGCTGCTCCTGGGTGTATTTCTGATAGACCTGCCGCTTACGCTGGGCGTGATTGGCCACGAGGGCAGCACCCTGCTTGTGGTACTGAATGGGCTGAGGCTGTTGTGGTATTGATTTCCCGGTAAAAAACAATGCTCATTAAGTGCATTTCAATACCCTGATTTGAAAATTCCTTTCATACAGATAATCTATTCTTCAAAATTATTCTCCTTCTGGTTTGATAAAAGCTAAAATCAATCGCGTTCTATCCTATAACTCCATCTTTGGTATCTCTTCATTTTTTTTGAAACGGCTTAGGGGTAGGCCACCCACTTACCTGTACTATAAGTGAATTAACTATCCCGAAACAAAAATTGAAAACAATGAAGAAGCAAATATACACGATCTTAAATCTGATCTTGATATCCACAATCGTATTTGTGGGTTGTGATATCATGCAATCAAGTACAGACGGCCCTTCTGAGGTTCAGATCCGAATGCAGGTAGAGGCACCGACATCCTCCTCTGCGGCTAAACAAATAATGGGTTTGAACCAGGAAGAGGGAATTGTCATCGAAGAGGTTAAACTTTTCATCGAAGAGATGGAGCTCGAAAGTATTCAAAACGACTCTCTCGACTTCGAAATTGAAAACTTCATAGTAAATCTTCCGTTAGATGGTTCTCCATTAATCATCACAGAAGCCGAAATACCGGCTGGACTTTATGATGAGTTTGAACTTGAAATCGAAAAACCTGATGATGATGTCTTCGTAAATGACCTCGATTTCCGTGATGAAACCGGTAGCTATTCTCTGGTTGTAAAAGGTTTATTCAATGGTGAGGAATTTACGTTCCGTTCATCCGAAGATTTTGAAATCGATATCGATTTGAATCCGCCACTTGAAATCTCTGAGTCCGGAAGTTCAGTCCTTGTTGTTTCAATTGACGTTAACAGTTGGTTTAAAGGCGATAATGGCGAAGACCTTGATCCTAAAGATTTTCGTAATACGGAGCGAATCAACGAAAATATCGAACGCTCATTTGAAGGGTTTGAAGAGATGTTTGACGACGATGATGACGACGACGATGACGATGATGATGACGATGATGATGATGATGACGACGATGACGATGATGATGATGATGATGATGATTAATCCATCAGTTTTATAATACACCAAAGCAAAAAAGCCCGTCCCAGGAATGTGACGGGCTTTTCTATTAGGGGTAACCCAGGGTTATAATTGTACTATAATTGCAATGGGTTTCTATACGTATTCGAATATATGTTACACTTTAGAAAATGGACTTCTCGACTAAATCAACCGGTTCATGCCGGCAGCCTTGCAGCATTCCGTATTCTGTTCGGTTTTGTAATGCTCTGGGAGGTTTACAGATACTTCGACAGGGGCTGGATTGATCGATACTGGGTAAATCCTGTCTTCAATTTTAAGTATGAGTGGTTCGAATGGGTCCATCCTCTTTCTGCCGATGGAATGACCTTGCTGTTTTACCTGCTAGGCATTCTTTCTGTATCCATGACAATCGGTCTGTTTTACCGAGTCAGCGCAACCCTTTTCTTCCTGATTTTTACTTACACCTTTCTCCTGGAGCAAGCCCGCTACCTAAACCATTTTTACCTTGTCATCCTGATCAGTTTTCTGATGGCAGTTTTACCGGCTCATCGCGGGTATTCGGTTGACGCCTGGCTTTTCCCAAAGCTTCGAAAAGCGGTTGTTCCATTCTGGACGGTTTGTCTGATGCAGTTTCAAATCGGAATCGTCTACTTTTTTGGCGGGATTGCCAAGCTAAATGCAGACTGGATGACCGGGTCGCCCATGGACGCCTGGCTTCCGCGAAGATCCGATTTCCCGGGTGTGGGTGACTATTTTGTAGTACCGGAAGTTGTCCTCTTTATCAGTTATTCAGGATTGCTTCTTGATCTTTTTGCACTGCCGCTTCTGCTCTACCGGAAAACACGACCCTATATTGCTGCTGCTCTCGTAATGTTTCATCTCACCAACGATCGGCTTTTTACAATCGGCATTTTTCCATGGTTCATGATTGCAGCTTTGACCATCTTTTTACCTCCCTCCTGGCCCCGTGATATCAGAAACTATCTTACGCGGAAGTCTATTAATCAAAAACTATTTCTATCCGCTATCGGCCTTGCGGGAGCTTTTACTGGCATATGGTTTCATGAGGGATATAGCACTCTTCCGTTCGTAACCGCCTTTATGATCACCATCGTGCTGATCTGGGATTTTCATAATAATCCTGCACTGACAAAATATTTATTCAGATCGCCTGCTGCGGGTAAAGCCAGTTCGCTCGTAGTGGCCGGGCTCTCTTTTTGGATCCTGTTTCAGCTTCTTATGCCGATGCGTCATGTGGTTATACCCGGTAACCCGAGCTGGACAGAAGAAGGGCATCGTTTTGCCTGGCACATGAAGTTGAGAAGTAAATCATGCAATGAACAGTTTTATGTTGAACACCGCGAGACGGGGGAAAAGATTGCCATACAAGGTATGCCGTTTCTGGAAAACTGGCAGCGCCGAAAGGTTTCAGGCCGGCCACAGATGGTGATTCAGTATGCTTCCTTCCTGAGTGAGATCAATCACGGACAGCCTGTTTATGCGGATATTGAGTGTTCACTAAATGGAGCTCCACACAGGCAGTTAATCGATCCGGAAGTTGATCTAACCCGGGTAAAATTCAGCGACTGGAAGAAAAACGACTGGATTTTGAGGTAGTGAATTTAATGGTCCCAGTTGAAGCGGGAGGAGAAATCGCGTTTAGCGATTTATCTGGGTGATGATTTTAAGGGCTTTAAGTTTTGAAACAATTCCAATTTTATATCAAAGCTTCGTTTTTCATTCTCCATTGCCACTCAAAAAGAATACTTCACGCTAAACGAAGGCTGAAATCCCAAATCCAGAACATCCACCGGCAAGGGGCGAAGACGCGGAATGGAGCGGGTCTCATCAAAACTGAACGCGTAGTTCCTGTACCAGACGTTTTCGCGGTTCAGGAGATTAAAGACAGAAAAGCTGATCTCAAGACTCGATGCATTCTGAAACGGATGTTGATACTCAAGCGTTGAATCAAGGCGGTAATAGGCATCAAGGCGCTTTTCCATATCATTTCCGAATGAAGCCAGAGAATTTGGGGTACCACTCATCATCACCCATGACAGGAAAACTTTTAATTGATTATTCAATGCAGTTTCAAGCACTGTACTGTATGTATGAGTTCTGTCCCACTCGGCAAAAAACTCTTCACCACCGAGCAGCTCCGGATTGCTGAAGACCATTCGGGACAGAGTATAGCTTTGAGTTAGTGAAAAACGACTGAATCTATTGCGCAGAATCACCTCAACTCCTTTTGCATCTCCGCTATTTTGAGTGAACCAGGGAGCTCCCAGAAAGGTGTTTTCGAGCGTTTGGGTATTCAATTCGTGAATTCTGAGGTCTTCGTACGACTTCAGGTAGGCTTCTACTTTCAGATATATGGATGGATCGGGAATAAACTCAAACCCTGCTGAAAACTGCTCCGACGATGCGGGTGGCTGCTCGTCTGTTGAAAGGATCCAGACGTCGGCCGTGGTTGCATTTTCGAGTGAAACCCGGTGTAAAAACTGATGGTTGACGGAGTATCCGCCAAAAAAGGCCACTGATGAAACAGGCAAAAAACGAACCTGTAATCGCGGTGCAAATAAAAAACGATCACCCGGACTGTAATAATAGCCGCGAATTCCTGCATTCAGTTGCAGTCGATTGATTGAATTCCACTCGGTTTGTAGATAGAGATCGGCAAGATGAGCGTTGGTTTCGGTAAAAAATGCAGGGCGGTCAAATGAAGATTCACTATACTCTCCACGATAATATCTCCAGGTTCCACCGACAGTTGCAGATGCACTCCTGCCTTTAAATTCGACATCCTGATTTATCTTCAGTTCGTTCATTGAACTGCGATTTCTGAATGGATAGGTAAAGATGGAGACTGATTCGTTCCCTGACTCGAAGGATACCCTGCTGTAGACAAAATCACCCTTTTCGAACTCTGTTTCATAGGAGCTGAATCCCATTGTGGTTGAGCTGTAAAATGAATTGAACAGCTCCTGTTCGTATTTGACGCTTAAGAGTGCATTTCCCCACAGATTCGAGGTTTCTACCTGTTCAAAAACAAACTCACCCTGGCTGCCTGCTGATCTTGTTCTGCGGCCGGCTTGTTGCGATGTTCGGTCTCCGCCAAAATAACCGCTCAGGATGAACCGACCGGCACGTGACGTTTCATGGTATATTTTTCCGTGCAGATCCAGAAACTCTGCGCTGGCATCGCCCGGCTGCAGCACCAGGTCGGTAAAATCAGGCTCATTGGAAGCAACACGCCTCGGGCGGTCGATATCGAGGCCCCATTGAATAAGATTGGAGTTGTTAAACCAGGGTAATTGATCCATATAGGATGTCCGTGCGGATAGCAGCCAGCTGCTTCGTTCTCCAAGAGGTCCTTCAAATGTACCGTTTACTGTTGTATTGCTGATGCCAATGCTGCTTTGGAACTCATTAAGTGAACCGGTTCGGGTGATCAAATTAAGCGTGCCACCGGTGGGTGTGTCGATGTTGGCAGGAGTAACTCCGAAATAGTAGCCGGATGACTGTATCGCATCCGAATTAAAACTGTCGAGCAGGCCGAACAGGTGGCTCTGGTTGAAGATGCTCATACCGTCGAGAATCACCAGAAATCCATCGGGGGTGCTTCCGCGTACATTCAGACCGTTGTTCAGAGCGGTACCTTTAGCCACAGATGGGTGGGCCTGCAGCGCACGTATCGTGCTGGACTCTCCAAGAGGACTAAACCTTCCGGCGTCGATCATTCCGGTTAGCAGCGTATCGGATGGAGTGGAGCCCGAAAATCCCGCTACGATAATTTCGTTGCTCCGTATGGCCTCCGATTCAAGCCGTACAGTGATGTCAGAAATCTGCGTTAACGATGTACGATCTATCAGAACTTCAGCCTCCCTATACCCGATATAGCTCACTGACAAGTTCAGGTTTGTGTCCGTACTTCTGCTTCTAAGTGAAAACTGACCGGAGGCATTCGTGGCTACTCCCTTCAGGGTTTGTTCCTCATGCCATCTAACGGTTGCAAAAGGCAGACGTTCGCCCGTGGAGGCATCCACCACCTGACCTGAAACAGAAACCGTTTGTGTCTGTGGCTGTTGAGGCTGCGAGCGAATGAGTAAAACCTGACCGCGTCCGGCATCACTCTTCAGATCTATATTATACTCCTGAAGAATCTGTCTCAGATCGTCCAGTATCTCTTCTTCGCTCGATTGCAGCGTAATTCTGATATCAGCAATTTGCGCTTCCCTGTAGAGAAAATAGTAGTCGGTTTCAGTTTCGATTTGACGAATGACCTCTTTGAGTGGAGTGTCGCTGAAAGAGTAATTTGCCAGTAGTTGAACGGGAATCAATAAAACAAGAAAAGCACCCGGTAGGAATGCTTTTCTCAAAATTCGATATGTGGTTAACTGCTTTCCTTGCACTTACGGTTGCGGCCTGAATTGATAGGTTTGATCATCAACTTGAGTAAACTCACCCCCAAGAACCGTGCCAAGGTCCTGCAGAGATTGTTCCGGGGTTTCAAGAGCAACAGATCCGCCGAGAGCAATCTGTTCAGTTTCATCATCTGCCCTGATAGTTATGTTATAATGAAACTCCAGCTCAGACAAAATTTCTGCCAGCAGTCTGTCGCGGAAAACAAGCCTGTTTTGAGTCCATCCGGTGATCTCTTCACGCTCAAACGTAAACGGTTCGTCCAGGCGATAATCTGCACTGATGACGGCCGCTTCACCGGCACTCAGGGTCACGGATCTTGCCATGTCTACGGTTTCAAAAATAACCGAGCCATCCAACAGGTGAATCGTAGATCGTTCGTCCCGATCAGACAGGTTAAACCTTGTGCCTGTAACTACTACCCTTCCAGGTCCCGCTTCAACGGAAAACGTTCTGTCCTGACGTGATTCCACCTCAAACAACGCTTCTCCGCTTAGGGAGTAACCCTGCAGCTGTTCCGTTGAAGTTACCTCATAGAGCCTTGAATTAGGGCGAAGAGTCACACTGCTTCCGTCAGCCAGTTCTACTACTGAAATTGCTGAGCCCGATTCAGCTAAAAGCTGAGGAGAGGGATCTGCCATCTGACGCAATAAAAACAGAGATCCGAAGGCGATTAAAACCACAGCCGCTGCGGCCCAGTACCATCTCTTCGCTGAAGAAATTGGCCGAATTACAGCGCGATCTGTTTCAGAATCTCTGCTGATTGTTCTCTCAATCTGTTGCCAGGAGCTATCCGCTGAACCCACAGGCATATCCATTTCAACCTGATTCGCTGCATCTCTTGCCTGAGCCAGTAATCTGAACATCGGATCTTCGATATCCTGAATATCTTGTTCACCGGCCAGTACCTTTCCATACTGTCTGGCAAGTTTCAGATCGGGGTCATTTTCCGGTATGTTTTTAAAATCAGTCATCGATTTAATTTAGTCAAAAAATTCCACCTCAGTTGCAATCCAGAAGCCGGTTATTGGGTCATTATAGAATTTACCTTCGGCTCCCACTTCCTCCCCTTCATCCAGGGCTTCCGCCACTTCTTCGAGTGTAAAGAAATCTCCTTCGTCGTCAATTACAGTATTTTCTGTAATCTGTACAACCTTTCCATCTTCAAGAGTAAATGTGTTTTCAACAGTGTTTACCGAGATGATACGTTCATCAAACTCATCAAAGTCGAATTCAAATTCCACTTCTTTCACTATGCGATTTCCGGTTTCAATATCGATATTAAAATCGCCTTCGGCTTCAACCGGCATACCTGCATCAACCGCATCAGCAACGTCCTGAAGTGAACTCAGATCATCACCAAATTCCACTTCACTCTGGGCGATAATAGTAAATAGATCTCCGTTTGCCATTCTAAACGTGTTTTCGGGAAAATTCACAGAGGCTACCAGACCTTCGAACTCATTCGACTCCAGTTCAAACTCAACCTCGGTTGCAACCCAGAGATTCACATTTTCGTCCGGATGAAAATAATCACCCTCCGCTATCACCCGCACGCCGTTTTCGACAGCGAGAGCTACCTCTTCAAGAGTACGAAAATCTTCAACGTCTACCTCCGTTCGTTCATTAATTTGAATTCTTTGTCCGTTTGCTATGGTAAATATCTGATCCTCTATATTAACTTTAGTGACTCTTCCTTCAAATTCATCCTCTTCAAAAACCTCACCGTTTGCCAGTCTCAGCCTGAAGGTGTCGAACTGTTGCCGGAATTTAAGCAGAGCTGTTCCGTCACCGTTCAATTCTACTGTTCCGTTTATAATTTTAGTTCCCTGCCCATCACTCCCGTTTCCTGTTTGACGGATGGTATTTTCGTAACTGAAGGCACCATTTACCCCGCTGCGGAAATTCCGGTTTCTTAAGACAAGGGGTTTATTGATCCGGATATCGAGATAGTTGAGATCGAGAATATATTCCCGTTCAAGCTGAGTTCCATCATTCCTCATTTGAGTATACAGCCCCTCACCGGAGTGAAAACCGTCAATAGACAAAAAATCTGATGCCCCGGAAATCCCGTCAATAAACAGCCTGTCGGTTCGAGTATAAATAGATCGTTTGAAAGCTGTTTCTATTTCGCCACTGCGGATAGCCCTGAAATCAACGGCCTCAATTAGGTTACTCTGGTTATTCGGAGATTCAATAGTCTCACCGTCAAAATCAAGAAATCTGTAGCTTAAAGAGTAATCAGTTTGCGAATTGAGACCATTGGATTCTGTTCGAATTGAAAATGTAGCGTTATGCTCTCCTGTCCCCGCATCAAAACTGTAGGTATAGCCTTCAAGATTCCTGAAACTGCCGGTCACAATTTTGGAGGGCCCATTGGTTAGTCCGGACTGAGTGGGGATGGCAAAAGCCTCCGAAAAACTTGAAAGAAGGCCATCCTGGTTTTCAGAAACAGATTCTCCGATAATCTGCCCGGCAATGAGCGACTCTTCTGTTGTGAGTGAACTGTCGGTTTGCTCAAATCCATCAACCGAACATGCCTGTAGAAGGAGTTGTGTTCCAATGATGATCGCTACAACAATTATTCTCTGTTTCATCGATATTCAGTTTTAAGGAGGTCTGTTCTCTATAGTACAGCTCAGGGGGGAGTCTACCCCTAATCGAAAAGCCAGTTTATTTTAAAAAACGGTCAAGTATTTCTTTACCGTACACACTAACCAGGGCCGCACGCATATCTTTGAATGCAAGGGCCATATGATTTTCAACAGTTTTAAGGCTCACATCCATTGTTTGGGCGGTCTCCTTGTAGGTAAACTGCTTCATAAAACAAAGGTCAAACACCAAGCCTCTTTTTTCGGGCATAGACGCAATAATTCGTTTTATATGGGCAACCAGTTCCGCATAGTCGGCATCCGACTCCGGATTTTTCAAGCTTATGTCTTCTTCAGGAGGGTCCGCATCTTTAAATTTAGAGTGGTAATCAACATGATTAAGCATTCGGGAATATGCAATCTGAAACAGATAGGCCCGTAGCGATTTTGTCTCATCGATTCCCGAACGCCTATCCCAGATCATCACAAAGGCTTTCTGAACCAGGTCTTCTGCTTCATCATGGCTCATTCCCCGGCTTCGCATAAATCGATAAAGAGCCGCATAGTGATTGTCAAAAAATGATCTGAACGCTTTTTCGTCTCCATTTTTGATACTTATTGATAGCTGCTCATCATCCAGTGAGGAGCTTTTTGACAGTGCAAAGAAAAGCAGTAAAAATTCCAAATTCGAGCGCTTTCATGAAATTCGTGTGATCGGGATTAACTTACCGCGTTATAACTTAAATGAAAAGCTTCACTGATACTGAGATACACCTGAATAAACCGTTCTTGCTGGAATTATTTTCATACCCATTAGCCGATCCGGTTCATGCTCACGGGCATTCACAACGTCACGAATTATGATCTCCATAATCTGATCCGGATACTGCTCTTTGATGGACGAATATATTTCAGGATCCATCTCACCGGAATCGCCAACAAGTATAAACCGGCGGTCAGGAAACGTTTCCAACAGTGTGGCTATTTGTTCCGTTTTTTGGTTTCTGGTCATATTTTCACCGAACAGTAATTTACTGAAATCGGCCCATGTACCGGGGTTGAAAAAGCTTTTTCTTACCGTTTTCATATGAAAAGATCCCCTTGGATAAGAACTACCGCTTTCCACATCGAACAGAAAGGATGTAATCGGGTCATAAAGCTGCCAGGGAGCACCGGAGACGTAATGAAATGCGGCGTTATTTTCTTCCCAGGAATTATAAAGCCGATTCATACCCGGAGCAGCCTCAAAATCTTTAAAGAATGTATTCCGGATTACAACGTCAGAGCCGGCGGGAAGTTCCGTAACTTTAATAGTGTCATCAATATCAGAGATTACGGATATACCTTCAGAATCCAGTAATCGAGCCTTTCCGCTCCCTTCGTGAAATTTTGAAACGGCCTGAATTTCCAGCCAATTGTCCGTTGCATTTTGATTGCGTAAAAGTGTATCGGCCCGACTACTTGATATACGGATATAACCCTCTTTTATGCCATCAAAATCCGTTCTAAGTTCTTTTCCATTTTCATCTTTAATTCGATAAACTCTGTTCTCAGGATCTCTGGCAAACACAAATTCCACCATTTCCCTCCACTCTCCATCAGCAACAAAATCGTCAGCTCTCGTCCTGAAAAGTTCTTTCTCACTTTCATTTAATCCGTACCGTCTGGAAGCAATTGAAGTGGCAATCTTCTTGGTCGTATTACGCTTTCGGTGAACAAACACACGCATGGGAATCACCCACTCATCCCCCTCCGGGAAACCATATGTTGTATAAAATAGAACCTCTTTTTGATTTTTCTGCGATACTAGTGACTGAACGGTTGTACAGGCTGATGTTGAAATGAACATCAAACATATGAAAATCAGTAACTTACTATTCATCACAAATTATTAATGTTGATCATCTTGAAATCTGAATGTTTAATATCCATAAACCGTATTACCTGGATTTAAAGGCTTCATTAATTGTAGCTGCCACTTAAGGGGATACACTTTTTAAGGCTACTCAATGAAACCGGTTTAGTAATGAAATCGTGAAAACCTATTTCTTCAGCCCTGTTTTTCGTTTTTTGATCAGAATTCCCCCATAACGTAAATGATTATCGGGTTATACACTTTTTTTATCTCTCTGGCCACACAGATACCGTCGAAGCTGTCTGCTAACATAATATCCAAGAATACACTTGCTGGCTTTTTCGCTATGATTTGAGATGCAGCTTTAATTCCATTCTCTTCTACGATAAATGCGGTCATAAAAAGCTTTTTATTGTTATACACACTGCGGGTTAGGTTCATTAGACTGTAGTACAGCTGAAACCATTCTCTACCCCTATTGAAATTCAAAATAATCTTAGCTTTCTCAGCATTTCTTTGACTTGATTGAGCTGCAAATACAGAATCTCATAAAACAAACCCCATTTCCTGTTTCTATCTGATTCGATAATTTCATTTCTTATCTACAATTGGGATCAGCCAGCAGCGTTAATTGAAGTATGTCTGCCAAACCATAGTTTTGAATCGAACTCATGCATCACTATCTGACTAAGTTTTTGACTCTTCCTCTTTCAATTGCCATCCTGTTTCTGTTTTCGCTGCCAGCGAATGCTCAGAGTCAGGATGAGCCACTGCACTATCAAAGCTTGCAGCACGCTCTTTTTTCTGCCGGTCAGCTTGCCGGTGAGCGCGGCCCTGAAAATGTTCAGTGGATTGAAGGCGGCCAGCGCTACTCCTATATGGTTCGGGACCCCGAAACTCAAACAAGTGAAATACGGGCCTATAATCCACAGGATGGTTCCGATGAGCTTTTGTTTGATAGCTTTGAATACTCCTTTCCGGATAGCGAGCGCCCCTTTCAGTTCAGATCGTTTGAGTGGTCGGCCGATTTCCGCTATATCGTTTTTCAAACCGACTTTACCCCGGTTTGGCGCTACTCCGGCAACTCCGACTATTACTACTACTCTCTTGAAAATGGAACCCTGGACTTGATCGCCGCGGATGCCTTCACTGCAGAACTCTCACCTGACGGACAAACCGTTGCCTACCACCGCGACGGTGAACTGTTTATTTTTGATCTGGAATCGGGAGAAGAAACACAACTCACGTTCGATTCAGATGAAAACCTTTTCAACGGACGTTTTGGATGGGTGTATGAAGAGGAGTTTGGCCTTGTTCAGGCGTGGAAATGGTCGAACGATAGCCGCTATATTGCCTACTGGCAAAGCGATGAAGATCATATCGAGCGATTTGTATCCACTGATTATGAGGGCACCTATCCTGAGTATACCGACATCCCCTACCCAAAAGTGGGATCGGAAAATCCAATCGTAAAAATTGGCGTCATTGACACAGATACAGGTGAAAACCGCTGGATGGATATCGATATCGGGGACGGCCTGATTCCGCGTATCTACTGGACCTCCGGTGAAGAAGAGCTCGCCATAGCCTGGATGAATCGCCAACAAAACCATCTAAAGCTGTTCTTTCACGATGTGAACGCCGGAAACGGGCGGCTTGTGATGGAAGAGCAATCCGATGACGGCTGGATTGACGTTTTTGATTTCTTTGCAGGAATAGACCACTACTTCTTTTTTCCGGAAAATCGAGAAGAATTTTTATGGATATCTGATCGTAACGGATATAAACATCTCTATAGGTACAGCTACAGCGGCGATCTGATTAACCAGGTTACGGATGGTGAATGGCAGGTAACCAATGTTTTTGTCGTCAACTCCGAAAAGGAGCGCATTTATTATGAATCCACTGAAGAAAATCCGCTGGAAAGGCATCTCTATTCTGTTCGGTTTGATGGAAGCGGCAAGAATCATTACACAGAAGCTCCGGGCCGACACTCGTTCAGCATGGGCCCGGACGGCAAATACTACATCGATACCTGGTCGAATGTGGAAACCCCAACACATGTAGAGCTTCGGTCCACCGATAATGGCGGCGAACAGCTCAAAACACTCGTGGAAAACAGACGGGTAAAACAGTACATCGGGGAGTACAACTACTCACCGCGTGAGCTTTTTAGTTTCACTACCGAAGACGGGCAGCAGTTGGATGGCTATATGATCCGTCCGCCCGATTTCGACCCCGAACATGCTCATCCGCTTATTTTGATGATATATGGCGGTCCGAGTTCTCAAGGCGTGTACAATCAATTCGAAACGAACGCCTGGATACAGTACCTCGCCCAGGAAGGATTCATCATCGCAAATGTGAATAATCGGGGAAGCGGTGGGTATGGCCGTGATTTTGAAAAAATAGTCTATGAAAACCTTGGAAAATGGGAAACCTACGATGTGGCTCAAACAGCAAAATATCTCGGTTCATACGACTGGGTAGATCAAAACCGAATGGCCATCCGGGGCCACAGTTATGGCGGGTATGTTGCCGCGCTCTCTATGGTCCTTCATCCCGGTGTATTCCAGGTTGGCCTGGTTGGTGCTCCGGTAACCGACTGGCGGCTCTACGATACCATCTATACCGAACGCTACATGGGACTGCTTGAAGAGAATGAGGAGAACTATATCAACAGCTCGGTAATGGAACACGCACGGAACTTTGCCGGAAATATGCTTGTGGCACACTCCTCAATGGATGAAAACGTACATATCCAGAACACCATGCAGATGCTTACCGCTTTCACGAATGCCGGAAAAGATATTGATGTTCGAATCTATCCGCCCGGAGCACACGGCGTAGCCTACAATCAGCAAAGCTACCTGCTGCTCCACCAGGTATATACACGATATTTGAACAGGCACTTGAAGTAGTCGGGGTGCAGGGTGCAGGGTGCAGGGTGCAGG
>CAZXYQ010000045.1:0-19302 GCA_964644975.1 uncultured Rhodohalobacter sp. | reverse complement strand
TACAATTGACACCCCATTTTTATCTGATACATTCAAATGTTTAGGACGCTACTGAGGAATTACCTATGATTTACCTGCAAAAAAGACACATATTTATGTACTTTAGTGATTCTTTCCTTTCCTCAAAACATTACAAAAACCTGACGGATGAAAAACTTTAGAATTGGCTGTGTTCAGGCGTCTCCTGTGCTGTTTAATAAAAAGAGAACAGTAGAGAAGATGGAGGCGTGGATCAGCAGAGCCGCAGATCAAAACATTAAACTTCTCCTGTTTCCCGAAAGTTTCGTTCCCGGCTATCCCGCCGGGCTGGGATTTGGAACGGTGGTTGGCAGCAGGACGGATAAGGGGAGGGAACAGTTCAGAGAGCTTTGGGAAAACAGTGTAGATGTGCCGGGTATCGAAACGGACCGGATAGGTGAACTCGCTAAAAAATATGAAATGACTATCGCGGTGGGCGTAACAGAGCGTGATGCCGTTAGCAAAACGCTATATTGTACACTGCTCTATTTTGGCCCTGACGGAAAACTGATGGGCAAGCACAGAAAACTGAAGCCCACAGCTGCAGAGCGCCTGATATGGGGAGAGGGAGACGGGACTACTCTGAGTACGTTCGATACGGAACTTGGCATCATCGGCGGCTTAATTTGCTGGGAAAACTACATGCCGCTTGCGCGAATGGCGATGTACCGCAAAGGGGTTGAAATTTACCTGGCCCCAACAGCTGATGCGCGGGATTCCTGGAACAGCTCGATGATTCATATTGCCCGGGAGGGGCGTTGCTTTGTGATAGGCTGCAATCAAATCATCCGGAAAAGTGACTACCCCGATCATCTCCGCTCAGAAATTGCTAAAGATCACCCGGAAACTCTAAGCCGCGGCGGCAGCGTGATTGTCTCCCCGCTGGGTGAAGTGCTGGCAGGGCCACTTTATAACAGTGAAGGGCTGCTGACTGCAGAATACAGCGAAGATAAACTGGTGGAGAGTAAGATGGATTTTGATGTGCTGGGGCACTACAGCAGGGATGATGTTTTTACTCTTTTGGTGAAAGATCAACCTGATAATAAAAGGAGACGTTAACAGAACGTTCATCGCAGATGCTATAGCTAATGTTGCCGGATTTATCGGAAATGATAGGTGAAAATCTTCACACATAAATAATCAGAACTCACAAAAAAAGACCGTATATTTAAGGCTATCAATTTTTTGATTGCTTGTTCGTTACAAACTTTCAAGCTAAAAAACCACTGTAATTATACAACTAACCGCATTTAATGCGCGGCACACAACACACTTTTATGACACAAGACATTAGAAATATCGCCATTATCGCTCACGTAGATCACGGAAAAACCACATTGGTAGACCAAATGTTGCGTCAGAGCGGAACATTCAGAGAGAACGAACAGGTTGCAGAACGGGTGATGGACTCCGGTGATCTCGAAAAAGAGAAGGGAATTACCATCAGTTCCAAGAATACAACGATTGTCTGGAACGGCACAAAAATAAACATCGTGGATACTCCGGGTCACGCCGATTTTGGCGGAGAAGTGGAGCGTATTCTGAAGATGGTAAACGGCGTCATTTTGCTGGTAGATGCAGCTGAAGGGCCGTTGCCTCAAACCAAATTTGTGCTGCGTAAATCACTCGATCTGGGTTATCAGCCGATTGTGCTGATTAATAAGATCGACCGTCAGGACGCACGTCCCGATGCTGTTCTTGATATGATTTTTGATCTGTTTGTACAGCTGGACGCAACGGATGAACAGCTTGATTTCCCGGTTCTGTACGCCGCAGCCATTGACGGCTATGCCAAAGAAGAATTGGAAGATGAAAATGTAGATATGGCTCCGCTCTTTGATAAAATTGTAGAGCACATCCCATTGCCAAAACAGGTGATGGATGCACCGTTCAAAATGCTGGTTAGCAGTGTTGACTGGAACGACTATGTGGGCCGAATTGCCATTGGTCGCGTTGAGCAGGGTACCATAAAAACGAACCAGGAAATTGTGCTGATGGACCGGAAAGGAAACCAAAAGCAGAAAGCGAAAGCTACCAAATTATATACATTTAACGGCCTGAACCGTGAGCCTGTGGATGAGGCTATAGCCGGCGATATTTTTGCACTGGCCGGATATGAAGATGTAGAGATCGGCGACACGCTGACCCATATTTCTGATCCTACCCCGATCGAATATTTCGACATTGATCAACCTACCATGGCGATGTATTTTCGGGTGAATAACTCCCCATTTGCAGGTCTTGAAGGCGATTATGTGACGTCAAACCAGATTAAAGACCGCCTGAACAAAGAGATACGTACCAACGTATCGATCCGTGTAGAACAGACCGATAACCCCGATATATTTCGCGTTGCGGGAAGGGGAGAGCTTCAGCTTTCTATCCTGATTGAAACCATGCGCCGTGAAGGGTTTGAATTTTCTGTATCCCGTCCGGAAGTTCTCTACAGAGAAGTGGACGGCGATCTGCACGAGCCGTTTGAAGAGGTGGTTATCGATGTGCATTCTGATTACAGCAACAAAGTGATTGATAATCTCCAGAAGCGAAAAGGGATTATGACATCTATGGTTCAGGAAGGAGAGAATAACCGGATCGAATTTAAAGTCCCTGCACGCGGCCTGATCGGATTTCGTGGCGAGATGCTGACCGAAACGCGCGGCACCGGAATTATGCACCAGCAGTTCCTGGAATACGGACCATACGCGGGTGATATTCCCGGACGTACACGCGGTGCATTGATCTCTCTCGAGAAGGGTGATGTTACGCCATATGCGCTTGAAGGGCTTCAGGATCGGGGTACATTTATTGTCGTACCGGGCGATCCCGTTTATACCGGCCAGGTAGTGGGCGTAAACAACCGCGCTGATGATCTTGTAGTAAACGTAGTGAAGAAAAAGAACCTCACGAACCACCGCGCTACACAGACGTCAGATTCTGTGAAAATTTCACAGGCCCGTATGATGAGCCTTGAGCAGTGCATCGAGTTTATTGACAACGATGAGCTCCTGGAAGTGACGCCGAAAAGTCTCCGAATCCGGAAAACGTACTTGGATCACAACGAGAGAAAGCGTGCGGAAAAGAAGAAAGAGCTTGTGTAACTAACCGTCGGTCGCCCTCTCTATCGAATAGAGAGGTATGACTTAGGAATTAGTTCAGATCCAGACAATTCATACAGTCTTTTATATTAGATAAAGAGTCTCCTCTCTTTGCGAACGCAGTGAGTAGAGAGGGGACCAAGTGGTGAGTCCCTTTTGGAATTGAAGTTCTAAATTTGTTGTTACTTCCAATATGAAAAACTTCAACAGCTATCGCGTATTTAAACGAAACAAAAAAGACCCCAATCCGAATGGAGATTACGTTCTCTACTGGATGCAGATTAACCGCCGTTTTCATTATAATTTTGCATTAGAGTATGCGGTAGGGTGGGCGAACAAGCTTGGAAAACCCCTTCTTATACTTGAAGCTTTTTCATGTGACTATCCGTGGGCAACGGACCGTTCCCATTCTTTTATGATGCAGGGAATGAAGGAGCATCTGGAGTATGCTGATGATCAAGATCTGAATTATGTGTCATTTGTCGAACAGGAGGCCGGTCAATACGAACGTTTGTTAAAAAATCTTGCCTCTAATGCATCAGTTCTGGTCACAGATGAGTATCCCGTTTTTATTATGCGGAAACGAAATGAGAAGTATCCCAAAGAGATGGAGATCCCCTATGTTACCGTTGACAGCAATGGATTGATACCTCTTGGTTTAACCGATAAAGATCCATACAGCGCCTATTTCTTTCGTAAGATTATGCAGAAGAACTTTATCGAGGCGTTCACCAATCCACCCAAACAAAATCCGCTGGATGAGCTTGAATGTAAACAGCGCGCAGATTTACCAGAATCTCTTTTCAAGAATATACCGGATGTGAAGGAGGCATTGAATGATATTCCGGGATTTATTTCAAAGTTGGATATAGACCACTCTGTAAAGCCGATTGATTGGCATGGCGGACGCGCAGCTGCTTTGGGAATGATGGGACAGTTTATTAAAGACGCTCTGTACCTTTATGATGAGAAGCGCAACGATCCTGATGAACAAAAAACGAGCCAGCTGAGTCCATGGCTACACTTTGGGAAAATCTCTGAATATGAAATTGTGAAAGCTGTTTTGGAGCATCAGCCAAAAGGGTGGGATCTAGATAAAATTACATTTAACAAAGGATCCACGGGTGGATTTTTCAACGGAGACCCAAATGTAGACGGATTTTTGGATGAAGTGATTACCTGGCGGGAGGTGGGCTTCCATTTTGCCCATCACAGGCCCGACTACGATCAGATCGATAGCTTGCCTGACTGGGTTCAGAAGACGATGGATGAACACCGTGTTGATCCAAGAGAGCATATATACACCTATGAAGAGCTGAAAAACTCGCAAACGCACGACGAAATCTGGAATGCAGCTCAAACGCAGCTTCGGGAAGACGGAATTATCCACAACTACCTCCGGATGCTTTGGGGAAAAAAAGTGATTCAGTGGACGCCGGATTACAAAACAGCTCTTCAGTATCTGATCGATCTGAATAACACCTATGCAATTGATGGCAGGGACCCGAACAGCTACTCAGGAATATTCTGGTGCCTCGGGCGGTTTGATCGTGCTTGGCAGGAGCGGCCAATTTTTGGTAAGCTTCGCTACATGACAAGCGAGAGCACACGTAAAAAGGTGAAGCTTAAGCAGTATCTGGATAAATACGGAAATCAGAGAACGTTTCTTTAAAATATCGTTTAAATACACGATAAATAGAGATTATCGTTAAAAAAGACGATAATTTGAAAATATCGTTTAAAAGAACGATATTGAGGTATGTTAGCTATAATAACAGGAGATATCGTCGACTCCAGGTCAATAAGCGATCCCACCATTTGGATGGATCCCCTAAAAGAACTGTTTAATAAAATAGGGGAAACTCCTCAAAATTGGGAAATATACAGGGGAGATAGCTTTCAAATAGAAGTAGCACCAGAAGAATCACTTCGAATAGCTCTGGTAATAAAATCAATCATAAAGAAATTAGAAACAAAAAAACTCGATGTGAGAATTGCCATTGGGATTGGGGAAAAAAATTTTGAGGCAAATTACGTGAGTGAATCAACAGGAGAAGCATTTGTATTTTCAGGAACGCTCTTAGATGAACTAAAAAAAAATAAAGTACACCTAGGCATACAAACGCCATGGAGCAGATTAAACAGTGAATTGAACATGATGTTTAAATTAGCTCTAGTGGTGATGAACTCCTGGACAAGTAAATCTGCCGAAGTAGCAGAACTCCTGTTCGATGTTTCAGAAATTACACAAGTAGAAATTGCAAATAGGCTCGGTATTGCTCAATCAACTGTTAACGACAGGGTTAAGAGAGGTTCAATTTATGAGATTATTGAACTTGAGCAATATTTTAGAAATAGGATCAAAGAAATAAAAAAAGAAGAGGTGCAATTTTGATACTGACGAAACTGCTGCTTGCGCATATCTTGGGAGATTTCTTTCTGCAGCCAAAAAACTGGGTTGATCACAAGAACAATCAAAAATGGAAGTCCCCTTACTTATGGTTACATGCAGGCATTCATTTTATACTTATCATAGTAGTGCTTTGGAAGGTAGAGATATGGCCGGTTGCTGCAGCAATTGCGGTATCACACCTTATTATAGATGGAATAAAGTTAAGCTTTCAGTCTGAAAAGAATCTGTCTGTATGGTTTACCGCAGATCAAATTGCTCATCTATTCATTCTTATAGCGGTATGGTACTTTTATTGGGGAGGGTTTGAATTTCACATGCCTGGAGATACTGTATGGATAATTGGACTTGGGGCTCTCTTTATAACTTTTCCAGCCTCCATCATTATGCAAAAATTTATGATTCGGTGGAATAAACAAATTGATACACAGAATGACGGAACTCTTGATGGTGCCGGAACTTATATTGGGATCCTTGAACGGATATTCATTTATCTCGCAATTTTGTCATCCAATATCCAAATTATAGGATTTCTCTTGGCAGCAAAATCCGTTTTTCGCTTCGGCGACCTTAGCCGATCAGAAGATCGAAAGTTGACGGAATATATATTAATTGGTACTCTTTTGAGCTTCTTGATTGCTATTTTGACGGGTGTAATAGTAGCTGAAGCGATAAAGTATTTTTGATGAATCGAAATTACATCATGCATTTTAAGTATGAATGTTTTACAACTGCTTAATAACTTCTGTAACAAGTCGTGCAAAATCATCTTTACGGCTCTCTGCTGCCGCTTTTACGTGAGCATGATCCAGTTTTCCCGCTTCAACACCAGAGGCCATGTTTGTAACCATGGAAATAGCTGCAGCAGGCAAATTTAGCCTGGCAGCCTCTATGAGCTCCGGTGCGGTGCTCATTCCGACAACGTCTCCTCCTAAAATTCTGAATGCACGGATTTCGGCTTTTGTCTCGTAAGTAGGTCCCTGTGCGAACAGATAGGTTCCGCGCTGTACTTCCAACCCTATGGATGCCGCAATTTCGCGAACTCGTCCTGCAGTTTTTGCGAGCTTGTAGCGAAAAGGTTCAGAAGGCCCTGCTGACAAAGGTTGAAAAAGCCGGAATATATCGTCGATAACCATCAAATCTCCAATCTTAAACCCGGTGTTGATAGCCCCGGCTGCGTTTGAAATGATCAGTTTTTTCGCGCTAAACGCACTTGAAAGATGAACTGGCAGTACCGTTTTCGAAAAAGGATGTCCTTCATAATGATGGAATCGTCCCGAAAAGGCGATGATCGATTTACCGGCAACTTTACCTGTGATCAGTTCGCCCGAGTGTCCCTGCACGGATGTCCGGGGAAAATTGGGGATTTCACTGTACGCAATAGAAACCGGTTCATCAATCACAGAGGCGAAATCACCCAGACCAGATCCAAGGATTACGGCCGCTTCAATCTGTTTCGGAAATGAATGTTCAATCAGGTAGTTTTTAATTTGATAAATCTCTTCAGGTAGCTTCATGAGGTTATGTTCTTAATTTTATATCCCTTTTTATCATCAAAATCTGTTAGCCTGAACAACGGATGGTCGGTCTCGTGATAGGCCATGATAATGTGTCCCTCACTGAACGAGAGTTTCTGTATTTCATTCCGAATTTTTTGACTCTGTTTTGGCTCAAAATCATATTTGGCAGCATATGTCCGGTTGATGGCTCCGCGCGTACCTATAACATCTCCCGCCATTACATATTTATCATCTCCCCTTTCATAGTAGAGAGCCTGGTGGTACTCGGTATGGCCGCCAATTTTTTCCGCACGAAAGCCATCCGGAAGTATATCCTGATAATCTTCAATAAAGTGGATATCGGCGTGATTGTCTAAAAAATGGAAGAAATCTCTAATATCGTTATCCTCTTCATCAATATTGGAATAGAGCTTTTTCCAGGCATTTCCGGATACCCAGAGTTTAGCATCAGAAAACGTTAGTTCGAGGTAACCGTTTTCGCGATTTGCGAGACCGCCCATATGATCAAAATGGAGGTGACTCAACATGATATCGGTAATTTCGTAGTCAGAAACGGACTCTTGCTCCAGATTTCGCAATAGGGTTTCAATTGTGGTTTCGTGGCCAAAAAGATCACCTATACCGGCATCAAAAAGAGTATTGTTATCACCATTTCGGATCAAAAAAGGATGTATGGAGAGTTTAAGGGAAGCTTTATAAGGAGGGGCTTTTTTATCAATTCTTCTGAAAATTTTATCTGTACCAACCGAAAATGTCCCTTCATAGAGGGGAATTGCTTTTGTCATGCTTTGAAATTTCTGATGTTCAGCGGAGAGGAGCCGGCTACCGTTTTCTATTTTCGAACTTATCGTAAGCTTCAATAATATCGCGAACAAGCTTATGGCGGACTACGTCTCCCTGGTCGAGGTAAACGAAAGATATTCCGTCAATATCATTTAGTATTTTTTGAATCACAATCAGCCCGGATTCCTGTTTTTTAGGAAGATCTGTCTGTGTGATGTCTCCGGTAATAATGGCACGGCTGTTAAATCCAATGCGGGTCAGAAACATCTTCATTTGGGTATTGGTAGCGTTTTGTGCCTCGTCTAATATCACAAATGCATTGTTCAGCGTGCGTCCACGCATGTAGGCGAGCGGCGCGATTTCGATCACATTTTTCTGAAGATGAAATTCCAGTTTATCATACTCTATCATCTCTTCCAGCGCATCATAAAGCGGGCGCAGGTAGGGATCAATTTTCTCTTTTAAATCTCCTGGCAAGAAACCTAAATTTTCTCCAGCTTCCACAGCAGGTCTGGCCAATATAATTCGTTTTACTTTTCGCTCTTTAAGCGCGCGAACGGCGAGTGCCACCGAGGTGTAGGTTTTACCCGTTCCTGCAGGGCCGATAGCAAACAGGATATCGTTATTTTCAGAAGCCTTTATAATATTTCGCTGACCGGGTGTTTTGGCGGAAATCGCTTCACCGGTATGGGTATGGAGAATGATATCACCTGTATCAGGATCAAAACCGGGTTTCCGGGTCTTTTTTTCACCTTCTACACGTTCAGCAAGTGCAAGGAGAGTTGTAATGTCTTGCCTTGATACATTACCACCCCGTCTTACAACCGATATTATTTCATTCAGAATATCGGATAGTGTTTCAAGATCTGATGCAGGGCCTTTGAGCTTGATTTTACTACCCCTAGCCGTAATTTTTGTATCGGGAAAGGCGTTATCAAGCTGTGACAGGTTCTTGTCATCAAAACCCAGCACGACAACGGGGTCTGCATTCTTAATTAGAATTGTTACTTCGGACTGCGTTTCTTCTTTTTCGATAAATTTATTTACCTGAAGTTAAAAGTATAAGTGACTTAAAATAACCAGAATTGGAGTCAGTTTAAACCAAATCGGCTCTGCCCGCATTCATTTTAGACTGCAGCTCTTCAATGGCCGTGGGAATATTTTTTTGTTTAAACACGCTGCTTCCCGCAACCAATACGTCTGCGCCTTTCTGTATAAGCTTTGTGCAGTTATCGGCACTGACTCCTCCGTCTACTTCAATAAGATAATTCAAATTCATCTGCTCTTTTATCGCTTTCAGTTTGTAGACCTTATCAAAGCTGGATTCTATGAATGACTGCCCGCCAAATCCAGGATTTACGCTCATGACAAGCACTAAATCTACTTCAGGTAAAATTGGGTAGAGAAGGTCTACAGAAGTGGCCGGGTTAATGACAACTCCTGTCATACAGTCCATGCTTTTAATATGCTGTATGGTTCTGTGCAGGTGGGGACATGTTTCCTGGTGAACGGATATCAGATTGGCACCAGCGTTGGCAAAAGCTTCCACATACTCATCCGGGTTTTCAATCATCAGGTGCACGTCAAGGAACATATCAGGAGCTGCATCGCGAATGGCATCTACAATGAACGGGCCATAGCTAATATTAGGGACAAAATGACCATCCATAATATCGCAGTGGAGCCACTGTATTCCTGCATCGGTACAAATATTTATCTCTTCGCCCAGACGGGTGAAGTTGGCAGCAAGAAGGGATGGAGCAAGAACAGGTGTGTTAAAAGTCATTATTTAAAATGGATTACTGTTGATTATTTTCGGTTGTGTCCGGCGGAGCTGAAACGGTGGTATCGGTTCCGACTGCTCCAGTTTCCGCCTCTTCTCTTACATCAAAACGTTCTGAAACTATGAGTTTGAGCGCTTGTCCCTCTGTGAGCTGTTCACTGTCTGGGGTAAAAGAGAGAACTGTATTGGGAACAGCGTCGCGGGTCGCTTCATACCGTATGTCTTCAACTATCAGGCCGGACCTTCTTATTTTCTGCTGGGCTTCGGTGAGTGTGTTACCAACAATGTCGGGAACGTCTACCACACGGCCCCCGAGGCCGTCACTTACTACAAGATTAACAACGGCGCCACGGTCAACAGTATCGCCCGGTGTGAGTGATTGTCGGATGATAGTATTTCTGAAGCGGGCTGTTTCATAGCTGGTACTTCCAACTGTAAACCCGTAGTTCTCAATCTGAATACGGGCGTTGGTTAATGACATATCTACTACGTTGGGCACTACCGCTGTGGGGCGAATTTCTGTATTGACAGTCAGGTATATCTTACGATTTGGCTTTACAATTTGAAGAGGGGATGGGGCCTGATCAATAATGTAGTTTGCCGGATAAACTGCATTGGCCCGCCGGTCGAGAACTTCATGCCTCAAACCATAATGCTCGAGTAGTTCTTCCGCTTCGGCCAGTGAAATTTTTGTAACATCAGGTACCGTAACACCCTCATTAAAATTGGTGTAATTCGGCATGACAAAAAAGTTAAGCAACCCCGCTATAAGGATGGCAAAAAGAATAAGCCCTCCCGTAATGTAGTAGAATAACTTATTCGTAAATATGTATTTAATGAAGTCCATACGGTTTGATTCTATCTGAGCGATAAAATATTAAAAATAAAAACTAAGATTAATATAGTTAGAAGGGACAATGCTTGTAGTTGCCTGAAGTCGATTTTGTTTCACCTGAAAAGTGAAGTAACTGTCGAAAGCAGAGATTACATGGTTCGCAATCAGCACCATAGTGAAATTTTTTGAGACTCTGAAATCATTATTAAACTGCTCTGCGAGAGATATTCCTTCCGAAAATAGCGGGCTGGCCTTTCCTCCGTCTCTGCTTATCCTGTAAGGATTTGAATCGTTGCTTTGATGGTATCCATAATAATCTCTCCAGCCAGCCTGGTACTGATAATATTTTGAAATTAGCTCATAATATTGCTGTGAACCATATCCGGGAAGAATATGTGAAAAATTACTGGTCTGGACCGCATCAGGGGTAATAAAAGGAGTTCCTCTTTCAACATCACGTAAAATATCTATGTTGATGTTTTGCCAGTCTATTTTGGTATCAAATGCCGGTTTAATACCGTCCACCATACTGCGCAGCTGCTCGAGGTGAGGGTTGCTTAGATTATTTTCATCATGATATTCAACAAGCCACTGGGCATACTGTGCAACGCTCCAGTTTCGATCTGCAAAATCTTCGTACCTCTGTTCTCCGCGCCGGCCTCTGTTGCTGTATTCAACCATAAAGTATATAGACGTAAGCTCAAGTGCGGCATAGAGCCCTCCCCGAATCCAGTTGCCGTTAACCATCTGCCCACTACCGGGTAAAACAGCCGAAGAGAGCAGCGCAAGGGCGGGCTTTTCAGTAAAGCGTTTCTGAAGGGGGTTGCTAAAATGGTCGTCAGAAAATTTACGGGAGAGGATGGGCTGAATAAAATCAGTCTTAGTAAATTCAGTTCTGTTATTTTCAGGCGTAATAATGGATACGTCAGACGAACTTTTAACAGGCTGAGATTGAACAAGAAGAGGAAAAAAACAGAGTGCGACCAGAATTAATGCATGCTTCATAAAAGGTCAAAATCAAACGTTAATCCAAAATAGAACAAAAATTCCCGGCCATAAGATACTGAGTTATCTCCCGATCCGGTAATGAAATCATCAGAGAAGTTAACGTCAAATCGGTTCAGACTATATGTTCCGTTTACAAATAGTTTGAGCGGGAACAGGTAGTGGCTGTTAAAAGACATTCTAAGCTCAGCCCCCAGTCCGGATTTGAGCTGATTGCCAATATCGAGCGGGCCACCCCAGCCGTTACCGGTTTCGGCATATAGATGGGCAAACAATTTATCAATTGTGTAAGCCCCTACCTGCTGATTGATTGACTGAAAAAGAGGGGTTAAATATGATGCCCGCATAAATGCAGTTTGGTGCCCGCCAACAGAGAAAAATGGATACGAGCGCAGACCGGTCAATCCCCCTATGTAATCGAGATAGAAAAAGTCGTCCGGGCGATTTAAATAGGTAAACCCGCGTGCCGTAATCATGCCGGTATTATCGTTATTTAGCCTGAACCCTAACCGCTGACGCAGCTCCAGTGAGTGATTGCGATCTCTTTTGTAGACCGGGGATAAAATACCGTCGTTCACCTCAAATTCATCCAGAAGGCGGCTCGGCTCATATTTGTAGGTAAATCTTCCTTTAAGCCCAATCGGTGCAATATCCATATTTCTGGAAGGTTCAATCAGTTCTGCTATGTAAGATGCTGAATAGCTGTTTCCTCTGAAATACTGAGAGGTGCTACCGGGAATAAACTGCTTCAGTTCATCAGAAATAAACCCCTCAGTAGCCACGCTGTATGTCGAATAGGATGTTCCGAGTTCCAGCAAACTCCACCGATTTAACTTGCTGCGTAAAAACAGATTGGCTTCCCAGATGGAGTATCGAATATCTACAGATTTTGTTTCTGGCAGGCATGATGTACAGGGAAACTCTTCAATAGAGAGACCATTACGTACATTTCGCTTTAAATTATAGAGTTCAATACTTACCGTGGGCGACCAGCTGGTTTTGATAAAGGGAATACCACGGTGCTCAAATATCATAAACAGATCCCTATCCAGGTCGTTCAACCTGGCAGGTGAAAGAAAATTACCTATTCCGTCTGCTGGAGTTGAACCAAAACCGACCAGTGCTCCGCCAAATATGCTGATCTTTTCGGTAACGTCACGCGATGAGAGATAAGCACCCAGCTTCATATCGCGCCAAAGGTTTTCGCCAAGAGAACCAAAATTTCCCGCTTTTAACAAACGCGAATTGCTACCGTTAATTTTTGAATAGTTATCAAACCTAATGATTGGAAAAACATTCAGGCTTGTGATGGTTTCGCTATAGGGGCTCCAGGTACGGCTGTCAGACTCAAATTCAGTTTCAATCTCAAACTCAAGCGGTTCGCCCTCATAATCTGACGGACTGAACGGCAGTGATCCAATAGACCGGTCGTTCGATTGATTCAGAACCCGAATCCGATCCTGATCCTGATCCGATTCATTTTTACTTGTGAAGATCTCTTGTTCCTGTGGTATGGCAACGATAATGGAGTCGTAGTGATCTTTTAAACCTGTTTTGGATATTTTATATCCGTCTTCTATAAAATGGGAAAAATAGAGGGTATCGTTTTGTACCACGGGCATAAACGCTCCGCCCATCACTGTGGTAATACGCTCAGTATGCTCTAGTTCAAGATCCTTTCTGTATATGTTGAATATTCCATCCATGTCTGAAGAGAAATAAAGGTACTTTCCTTCGGCATCAATCCAGGGATCCCGAAAGTCTACGAAGTGATTCTCCACCATAGGGGTGGTAACACCTGAATTTAAATCGTATACATAAATATTTCTTGAGCCGCTTGAGGCTCCAGCCATATAAACAGATTCTCCGGATGGATGCCATACCGGGGTAAAAATTGTTTCGCCAGAATTGTAGTTGGTAAGCGGGGTGATCTCTTTCGTATCGAGATCAACGGATACTAAATTTTGGGTACCGTCTCTTTGCTGAACGGCTACAGCCATGTATTGATTTGGGTGCCAGGCCGGTTCCTGAATTCGTTCGCTTTCTGTTATCTGTTGTTTCTGTTCATCTTCAATCGTGTAGATGTAGAGATCCTGATACGTTTCGCCAACCCGGTTTTTTTCTGCACGGCTGTAGAGTAATTTCTTACTGTCAGGAGAAAATGAAAACCTGTTGCTGATATAATCGAGCGCCAGGTTGGCCCCCATACCGTGCGACATCTGGTAGAGCTGATCGGAATCAAGCTGTTTCGCTCCCCCAACGTCATCAACTGTTACAACTCCGGAATCGGTTTGAATAACAAGAGCTGTCGTGGCATAATCGCGTTCCAGGTTTGATAAATACGCAAATGCTTCAGAGTCCGGGCTAAATTGAGGATAAAAATTGAAGTAACCGGTGGGTACTGCATGTTCAAATCTTGTAGGCTCAATGTGTTCGGTTTGATGAGCGTAAAACTTTTTTCGATCTTTTATCCAATCATCAAAAAGTTCTTCACCACTGATACCTGTGGCTACTTCTATCACTTTCGAAAAATTGGTTCTCCCGCTTTCTGCAGCAGCGGTTGAGATATCAGCAACCACATTCTCGCCAAATCGACTCACAAGGTAGATGACAAACGCAAAACCCTGGTTGTAGTTTGTCTCACGCTCAATACTTGTTTTGGAGCTGAAGATGCCCATATTTGTGAAATCGAGATAGGTGTCGTTCATAATTCTCGATCGCAGCAGCATATCGCGGTGGGAATCCCAATAATCGTAGCTAAGGCCCGATCGCTGATACTGCGCCGTACCTTCGGCAAACCATGCAGGAATGCCAACCGTTGCCAATGGCAGGATAGCGATACCGTTCGGGAACCCATAGAGCACATCTGGCCTGCGAACAGCTTCGTACGAAAGCCATTGAAAATAGATTGCCGGTATGGTTTTGGTACGCTTCATAGACGCCTGAAGCTGTACAATATGCGTAAACTCGTGCGTAATTACATTTCTTAGCCAGTTGTGTGTACCCCTGAGCGGAGTATCGAGCGCAGGAACCCAAATTTCTATCTTATCATCAAAAAAGAATGCGGCGCCATTGGAGTAATCAACCCTGTCGCGAAGCACAATACTGACTTTACGATCCGGTTCGAGGCCGTAAAGCGATGTGATTGGCTGATAAATTTCTTCGGCTATTTTTGAGGAAACCTGTGCACTTCGCTCACTGCCTTCCTGGTAGTGGACAAAAAAGTGCTCACTTTCGATTGTGAACCAGGGGAGATGATTTTGCGGATACTCGTAAAATTGTGGACTGGTTTGAGCATGGAGATTTCCCGCAAGCAAGAAAGACAAGATTGTAAACGCCAAACGATATGTTCTCTGGAAGTTCTTCAATTATTTGGCAATTGCGATTTTGACAAGTTTACGTTCGGTTTGGCCGTTAACGGTAGCGGATACCACTGCAATGTATCCACCGCTGCCCCAGCCTGATGTATCGATGGAGATCTCTTCCGGCCCGCCACCCCGGCTTTGAACGGTTCGGTCGTAAATCAGGCGTCCGCTTGTTGTAGCGATCCGAATAGATACCTCACTGGGAGAACTGGTTTGAAAGCGCAGAAACGTTTCATCACTTGCGGGATTTGGCCAGTTATAGGTTTCAGAACTATTCAGTACGCCAAAATCTGGCATAACAACTGATTCTGAGTGAAGCCTGCCGGTCAGTTTGTTATTTCCGCTGTTTCCATATTTGGAACTCCATAATACGGAACCCATTTCCGGAAAGCGCCAAATTCTGAGGTCTCCCTCATGGCTTACCGCTGTAAGATACCGACCGCCGATAGACGGGTGTACAGGATCATCGGCCTGAGCATTTATTCCGCCGACTAAAAGTGGGAATCCTTCTACTCTGTTTCCATTGGATGAATACCCGTAAAGATTGATCGACTGTCCGGTTTGCCCAACTATAATAAGTTCAATCTCACCACTGCTGTTCAAATCTGCCAGAAGCGGTGTACCTGTATACGTTACTTCAGCAGGAGCCTCTATTGGGAATCCCGATAATACGGCACCATTCAGGTTTTTAGCTAAAATGTGGTTCTCTTCCCGGTCAATGTATACAAAATCAGCTGTTCCGGAATGGTCAATGTCGGCAATTGCCGGCCATCCCATGCTGTTAGACTGATGTATAAGTCGGCGTTCCGGGCCATCGGGCCCCTCAGCAAACAGATATAAAGAGTTTTCTAAAAATAAGAAGGTTTGATAATTACCGCTTTGCTGCTCTATGAGTCCTATATGTTTCCTGACATGGGGATTATCCGGAATGCTGATTTGATCAGAATAGATTGCCGAAGGGGTGGTGATGGTAATTTGTCCGTCATTAGAAATCGCAGATTCAAATCCGTTGATCTGTTCAGACCGGTGACCTGCAAAAGAGTAAAAGTTTTCCTCGAGAGATTGTGCGCTGATACTTGCCCTGTCGGCGCTTCCATCGAACTGGAGGAGGTTAGGGGAGGGGCTGCTGATGAAGCCCAGATTGGGCTCCGTTTCGAACTCCCAAAGGGTTGAAAAAGGAGGCTGATCATTTTCAATCAACTTCACATTGAAATCTTGATTGTTGAGTGAAGGTTTCGGTGCTGTAACAAAATAATCCCCATCGGATAAAATCAGCGGCTGTTGAGAAGCAGATTCCCGTGATGAAATTCCGGTTAAATCGCCTTGCTCAAATCTGTATAAGATGGTGCTTCTGGATGGGATAATTGATTCTGATTCCCGATCTGCTCCGAATGAAAAAATGGAGAGAGGGTACCGGCTCCAGTAGGGATCGTCAGCGGCAGTTGAAAACCCAAAATCTCCTAACTGTGTGCTCTCAACGATTTCGTAGAGATCTTTGCCGGTGCTGAACGGCTGAATCCTTACGGTGGCAACAGGCAGGTTATCTGAAAAGTCGACCAGCTCAAATGCCGACATTGCCCCGGAATTGCTGTTGTTGTTGGGAGTGGTATCCGGTCCAAACCGATTTTCGTAGAGTGTAATGGTTCTGGTGGGAGTAATGACCGAAGCATCATTTCCACTCCACCAGAAATCGAATGCAGAGCCGTTTATCTCATTCTGAAAAAATCCAATAGCTGTCGGCCGGCCAATATCCTGAGCACCGTCAGCTTCCACAAGGCGAACGCCCCGCTGGTTGGGATTGCTGTTGATTCCTTCTCTTGCGGCCAGTCGGGTTTGGATGATTCCCTCATCGATATGCCAAATCAAAATACCGCCGTTTAATGTCCTTCCATCATCATCTGAAGCTTCATCCAGAACATCTGCCGGGCCTCCGGGAAGTGCAAAATCATAGTTAGAAACATCCACAACCACACCGGGCTCCAGAACTTCAACAAAGTCAGATTGCTGAAATACAAAAGATGTATCCGCATTTGTTAAAGTAAGCGGTTCAGCAAGAGTGCCGTCAGGCCGTTGAATGGTAAGTGTTGTGCCGGTTTGATCGGCTTCACGATGTCTGTTTTCAATTAAAAAGTATTCATTGCCGCTGATGGGCACTTTCCCAATACTGTTGGTTTGCCGGAGAGAGGTTGCGGGAAGCGAAATATCTCCATCATTGTAATCAACAATGAAGGGTTCAGCCCATCCCATATACACTTTTTCCCAGGCAGAAAGTTCAGGTGGAAACAAGCCATTGTAAGCAAAAATCCCGGCTCCGTCCATCAGGCCAAAACGCCCGATCCCTGACTCTCCGGTATCCGTGTTAAAGAGATCGGGCAGGCCGATATGGCTTCCGATCTGAGCGGTTACCATGCCGTTAATGGAGAGCTGAAGTATAACTTCTCTGCCGGTCACATCCTCGCCTGCTCGCGTAAGTGTTCTGGGCAAGATCAGGGTGTTATCAACGAGGAGATTTCCATTATCAATAGGAAACCCGCTGAAGGAGGGATCATCAAACAGCCGGACGAAAGCATTTTTCCCCAGGTAAACAGAAGGAATGTCCTGCGGTGTTTTCTCAAGTATAGTTCCGGTTAGCTCAATATCACGGCCAACACCGGCATGAAACAGTACAAAAGCGACCCTGTCTGATGGATTGAGGCTAAGATCCAAATCGCCGGATTCCGCAACTTTGTTCCAGGCGTCGCGCGCCAAATTGGCCAGCGGTTCAGAAGAGGGATCGACCCCGATGGGAGAGTAAGTTTCCATTCTGTTGGGCAGTCTGAAAACGGTATCTAAAACCCGGTATTCAATATCCAGGTCTCCATTCGACATCCTGGAAAAGTAATTTTTGGAAAATTCGAGGTGAGCTTCAAAATAGTTTTTATTGTGTGGGAGTGGGTCAATCGTAATTTCATCACTTTCGAGATACGATATGGCTTCCCCTTCAAACGTACCATTTCCGGATGTGAAACGGTTGGTGTCCGGTTCAAATTCCACCATTGCAGCAACGATATGAAGCGTACCATTTGATATACGATTGTTTTGAGAAGAAAGGGCAGGGTCGGTAAGCATTCCCGAACGCTCCAGATCTTGTGAAAAGGCTGTACTACCCGCTAAAAAAAACAAAATGAGCAGTGCATTTGTGACTTTTGCACTGCTCATCCAATTCACCAATACCATATTTGGCCGCCGAAAAGTTAAACCTTAGTTAAATGTGAGCAACAAGCTTAATCGGATTGTATTGGCCAAAGGGTGATCTTCTTCGAGTGTATAAATATAGCTGAAGTCAACACCTACAATGTTATACCGGAGACCGGCACCGAACGTCATAAACCGGCGGTTACCATTCTCTTCATGTTCGTGATAGTATCCGCCTCTGAGGGCAAACTGGTTGTCATACCAATATTCAAAACCGGTGCCGAACATAAGTTGATCCATAAGGCTCAGTGTAACTGTTTCGGTGCCGTTAAACCTGTCAAATGACCCCCATGAGTTGAAGATTGCCTCTACAGAGCCCATCGCTTCAAATGTATCGCCTCCCTCGCCGTCGCCGCTCACCCGCTCATTTCGGGCCATAATTTTTGATACATCGTTTGCAATGGTAAGCGTGTTGTATCCGCGCGAATCGAGTTCGGTAGTAAATGCCCATCCGGCTCTCAGAACTGTCGGAAGAGGATCTTTCTGTGCATTATCGGTGTACTGAATGCTGGGGCCGATGTTTGAAAGATTAATTCCGGCGTTCACGTTTGCCCGGCGTGTTCCAATGGAAAAAGGATTCGACTTATATAAAGCCGCAAGATCAACGCCAACACTTGCTCCAGGATTAACTTTTTGTCCTGCTACCTCACCGTCTGCAAGTGAGCTGTAGATAAATCTGAAACCGGTTCCAAGCGCGAAGTTTTCAGAGACCTCAAACCCGTAGGAGAGTCCACCTGCAATCTCAAAACTGTTAAAACGGCCCAGTTCAACATTGTCTTCACTGGTTCGTATCTGTTCACCCAGGTTCAGGAAAGTAAGATGTCCACCTATCGTGCCAATACCCTCAACATAGTAAGTACCAACGAGATAATCGTAGAAAAGATCGGCATTAAAGGCAGGCAGCCAATTAGCGTGGGTAATGCTAATCTGATTTTTATTTTGAAAAGCGAGACCTGCAGGATTCCAGAACATTGCCGACGCATTATCTGCTATCGCAACACCTGTGTTACCCATTCCCGCGCCGCGGGAGTCAGGTTCTATCTGGAGAAATGGTACAGCTGTGATTCCAACCTGTGCTTTGGAAACACTAAATGCGCCCGTAATTAAAACAACAGCTAAGAGGGATAAAACTAATTTTCGCATAGTGAGTTTTTAATTTTTAGTAAATATAACGGAAATAATCCTTTTTTAATGTATCATTATCGGATTATGACAAGTTTTTCGATTTTTTCCTCGGTTTGCATTCCTTCTGGG
>CAZXYQ010000044.1:0-19465 GCA_964644975.1 uncultured Rhodohalobacter sp. | reverse complement strand
CAGGGCAAAAAAAGGGGGAGTGAGGGGGATGTTCATCAAATTGTGATAAAAACCAATGAACACCCCTCTAAATTTCACTGCGCTTACGCTGCGTGTTCAAAAAATGAGCCCCTTGTTAGGGGAGACTCTTTCTTGTTCATTTAATAAGAATTTTTAATCGAACTTAGGTTAAAACCTTCAAGAGAGTGATTTATTCGATCATCTCACGGGCTCACCCATACTCCCGATAACAGTAACATAACAAGCAACGGTTTAATCTTAATGATTAGCTAACCGTAGCATCACCGGCAGGCAATATCACTTCACTAATATCTAATCTTGTTAAACCTCAACACTAGTAAGATGAAGATATGAAAAAGTACATAATACTAATGATAAGCTTGTTTGCTCTGCTTTTTGGGACTTCGGTCTCTATGTTTGCTCAATCGACGGATGCCACGATTCGTGGAACCGTAGTGGACGCGCAGGGTGATCCCATGCCCGGTGCAACCGTTCGTGCAGAGAACGAATCCACCGGTTTTAGTACCGGCACATCTACAAATGCGAATGGCGCATTTACTCTTCGCCAGCTTCCTCTTGGCGGACCCTACAGTGTAAGTGTTACATTTGTTGGCTTTTCCAGTGATGTCCGTTCGGACATTGAGCTGAGTCTTGGAGACCGGCTGAGTTTAGAGTTTATATTGCGGGAACAGGCTGGACTACTCGATGATGTTGTTCTCACTGCCGGGCTTCAAAATCGTGTTGCACGTTTTGGCAGCACAACAGAAATTTCATCCCGGGAAATAAGTTCACTTCCTGTACAGGACAGAAACTTTACAAACCTCGCGGATCTATCACCGTTGAAAGGCCGAAGCGGCTCGATTGCCGGAGCCAGAAGAATAGGAACGAACTTCACGATCGATGGAATGAATGCGCGTGGCAATCGCACCGGCGGCGAACAGGGCAGAGGTCCTTTTAGTGTCTCCATCGAAGCAATTCGTGAATTTGAAGTACAAACCAATAACTACGACGTTACAATTGGCCGTCAAAGTGGCGGCGGCATTAATGCAGCTACTAAAAGTGGAACCAATCAACTGGAAATCTCAACGTTTGGATATTTAAGACATAACCAGCTTACTGCGAACACCGATTTTATTGGTAATCCAATTGATGATCAGTTTTCCAATGCTCAGTTTGGATTTACTGCCGGCGGACCGATTGTGGAAAACAGAGCTCATTTCTTTGTTGCATATGACAGGCAGCAGGCGCAGCGCCCGATTGATGTCATAAATCTTAGTTCGGATGATGACATGATAGCGAATCGCATTTCAGGTGCCAATATGAGCCGCCTGCTGGATATTGCGAGCAATAGCTACGGCTTAACAAGTCCAAACGATCAGATAGGTCTGTTTACACAGGATGGCGTTCAGGATGCACTTTTTGCACGCCTCGACTGGCAACTGAATGAAAAGAATCGCTTAACACTGGTGAATAACTACACCCAGTTTACCTCCGATTTTGTATCGGGTGGCGATCAGCTCGCAATACGCGAGTCGAGGCCAAATCGCTATTCGCTGGTAAATACCACAAACCTTTCGCTCCGGTCATCCTTCTCTGATAACTTTATGAATGTGTTTCAGATGCAGTTCAATATCAGTGATGATGAAGCGCGTCAGGATATCGGAATTGTACCCAGAATCTTTGTTCGCACCGAATCGGAGCTTCCGAACGGATCGGTGGGGCGAAGAGATATTCAGCTTGGAGGTCACAGATGGTCGCCAAACTACAGTAACGAGAGGAACTTCCATATTAAAAATACGTCTTATCTCAGCAGGGACAATGTAACGTACACTTTCGGCGCTGATATGATAGCCGGATATCACGATGTGTGGATTTCAAGCACTCAGTTTGGCCTTTTTGAGTTTGACAGCATCGATGCGTTTGAAGCGATGCAGCCATTTCGCTATTCACGGCTTGCACCGCGTGATGAAGTGGTAACCGGGCGTGATTTTTGGGTGTTAGATGGCGGTGTGTTTGGCCAGGCAGAATTCAGACCTCACAGAGATATTGAAATGATGGCAGGATTACGATATGATCTGCACTACCTGCTCAGCGAACCACCATTCAATCAGGATGTATTCGATCGCTTTGGGAAGAGGTCTGACCACCGCCCGCTCGATTTAACCAATCTTCAGCCACGATTTAACGTAACCTGGGACCTTGGCGGACAGGGAAGAGATATTCTGAAGTTTGGCGGTGGAGGGTTCTCATCCTGGAACAACTACTACTCCTACATTACCCAGTTTCTTTATAGCGGTGCAGATCTTGCAAGTGTAACGCTGACGGGTGATGATGTGCCAACTCCGGATTTCGACTCTTATCGGAATGATCCTTCGACAATACCGGGAGCACCTAACGGTTTCGAAGCACCCTCACTTATTGCCTTTTCAAGTGAAGACGCCAAAACTCCATATACGTGGAAAGGAAACATCTCATACAACCGTTTTGTAACTCAAAATCTGCGATTAGGTGTAAATCTGCTGGGATCGTACACGGTAAACAACTACCACTATTTCGACAGAAACCTGCAGCAGTTCTTCTCAGTTGATCCGGATAACCGACCTGTCTTTGTGCCGGCAGAATCGATCAGCGCTAACGGAAACACTAACTACTTCGATGGGCGCCGGTTCAACGAGTTTGAACAGGTTCTTGAAATGGTTTCAGAAGGAAAAGCGCGTCAATATGGGTTTATTCTTGATGGCGATTACGATTTTGGCCGGGGAGCCAGGCTTTCAGCGTCGTACACCTGGAATAAAGCGGAAGATAATACTCCCTATAATGGGAATAATGCGATTTCCGCATTGGGAACGCCTGTATCTGGCGATCCGCGTCAGCTTGAATGGGCACCATCGAATGATGACTTTCGCCATAAGCTGGTTGTTCGGGGATCACTTCCTCAGGTTTATGGATTTGTGCTGAGCGGAAGCTATGTGGGCATTTCCGGTTCGCCCGTAAGCGTTTCTATAAACAGGGACATCATGGGAACGAGTTCGAGGGGTGATGAATTGGCGTTTATCTTCGATCCGAACGATCCTGCTACACCCGCAAATGTCGCGCAGGGAATGGAAACGGTACTGAATAATCCTGATAATCGGTTTGCGGATTACCTGCAGGATAATCTTGGTACACGTGCAACAAGAAACGCGGTGCGAGATCAGTTTACCGGAATCATAAATCTGAGGCTGGCAAGAGAAGTTCAGCTTCCCGGTTTCAGGGCAGAATTTATGCTGGATGCTTTTAACGTTGGCAATATGCTGAATAACGAATGGGGCTACACCAGCACATTTGGATCGCGCCAAACGCTGCTAAACGTTACCGGCTTCGATCAGGATACGCAGCAGTACCAGTACGGTGTAAATGAGAACTTCGGTGTGAAGCGTCAAAACGGTACACCCTATCAGATTCAGCTCGGTATTCGATTGAGTATCTGACATAAGTAGAATATCCATCAAGTGAGATAAATGATAGAAAGCCGGTGAGTGTAACGCTTGCCGGCTTTTTTTGTTCGGTAAGCAGGGTATGTTGTTAAATTATATTTGCATTATTTTTTTTAAAGTAAGGTAAAGGCGTTGTATAAATTTTAACCAAACTATTTAGTCATGAAATATTTATTTACACTTTTACTATTCGCAATAAGCATGTCGGGCATTTCTTTCTTTTCACAAACAAACAAACAAACAAACAAACAAACAATGAATGTACCACATGCTCACTTTTGGATGAGAATGAAAGCACATATTTTATGGGGTAAATGAACGATTCCGGATCTGACCTCGAAGACGACGACGAAGCATCTGAGTTATGCGAGGAGGGTGTTGATCAAATAAACTTTGGGAAAAATAGATTGATAGGATGCTGGGGTAATGACGGTATTTGTAAAATTAAGTGTAAATAACAGGCATTCAGATTGTAAACAATAGTTGTCTTTTCTGTTAAAGTAGTCGTCTTTTAATCCATGAAAATATTCTTGGTACTGGTAGCCTTATTTTTTTTATCAGCTAATAGTATAGCCCAAACTCTCCAGGAGGTGTCCCGATTGGAGAGCGGGCTTATATTTACTTCAGATTTTCATGTAGTTGGCGAAGACAGAGCTATCGTGATCGAACCTCTGTCAGATAGAGACGTTGTTACATTAGTGAATCTTGAGACTGGGAATGTAATTGCATCATTGAGAGCCGGACGCGGACCGGGAGAAGTACATCCAACAGGAAAGAAGGTTTTGAGCCGGTTTACGAATGACCACCTTTGGCTATGGGATAGTGTGTTACGCCGGGGTATGCTACTGGACAATGAACTACTGTATATTGAGGACGCTGACACAGGTGAAGGGAATTTCTTATTTGCACTACCTATTTCCGAAAACAATGTGGTAACATGGTCATTTTTATCCAGAAGTGAACTTTTTACGATCAGAAATCTTGATGGTTTAACTATTGGAGAAACTACCCACTCTTATCTCTACGATGAATTTGGGGAATTTAACCCGATTCCCAAAAATCCACTTTCAAGACAGGGGCCTACCGTGAGTGATGGTTCGGCCATTTATCAGGGATATTTTTTTAGTTCAAATTTGCTAAAAGTGGATCATAATGGAGAAATTCAGTATGTAACCGGTCATGAGATGAGTATCCCGTTTCCTGATTATGACTCAGAACCCGGGGTTATTGAAGCACCGGATCACGGTGAATTTCCCGAAGCAACCATGAGTTTGGCTGTGAATAATCAATATCTTTTAGTATTGCATTCAGGCCGAATTTTTGAAGAAGGATTGGTTCGATCAATGTATCTTCAGCTTACCGGCCGATGGGAAGAGCTCAACGCACAATACGATCATTCCGACAGGCTATTGGTATATGATAAGCAGAATGGAAAGTTTATACGTGAAATTGCCTTGCCGGAAAAAGCACACAAAATCTCCGCAACGGATGACCATCTATATATATATATATAGCTACCTGAAAAATCCTGTGATTATTACGTATAAAATGGATTTTTAATGATTATTCAGGGAGAGAACAGGGAGTAAATTTTGCAGGTTTTGATAGTTTGATACTATTAAGCACAATTTAACACGAAACGATTTTGGCTACTCATAAAGTCCGGGAATCACTACTCCATCACTCTCCGGTAGGGTGAGGCCTAAAAACTGCGCTGCAGATGGTGCAAAATCCACCAGGTCCATCTGTGGTATGACGGTGCCTTCCCGTACGCTTGCGCCCCAGGCGACAAAGCCTATTTTCATTTCGTCAAAATTCGACAGATGACCGTGTGTGCCGCGACTGCCCGGTTTCCGGATATCATCGCCGCTGACGGCTCCGGAAAAAGCGGTGCTGGGTGTGCCGGAGAGTGCAAATTTTGCGTGAGGGTTGGCATGGAGTTCATCAAGCTTGTAACGATCCAGGAAAATAAATTGTCTTTTTGTGGAAGCCGGAAGGTTATCCATAACGTCCATGACTTTCTTAAGAGTCTCATTATCATCCGGATCATTCAGGTAGAGAAAGGCAGAACCGCCTGTCGTGGCAAAAGAAGCTTCCCAATCATCGGTGTCAGTATTGGAATTTATACCCGCACGTGTGAGCCAAACATTTGGGGCCAGCATCAGGTTGATATCTGTAAATCCGTGATCTCCGCCAATCATGAAAACGGTTTTGTCCAGAATACCCGCCTCCTCGTAGGATTCCACAATACGCGCAATCGCACGATCTGCCGCAGCAACGGCTCGCCGTACTATGGGGTGTTCTCTGCCGTACCGGTGCTGCATGGAGTCGGTGTGCTGCAGAGCTACCGTTAATATATTCGGTTTGTGATTGGCCACAATATAGGACGCCATTTCAGCCACTTTGCTCTCTTTTGCAGGATTAGAGTTTGACAAATCACCGGGCCTTATCCGTCCTGTTGCTTCAAGCTCCAGCTCATTTAAAAATCCTTCTGGTGTGGTAAATGTCCGAATCGGGTCGTCGTCAATTCCGCTATTTTGCAAAGCACCGGAAATGGGGATGTTAAAATCAAACGGGGCATAAAGCGTTACAGGCCAGCCAACATTGGCGGTACTCAAGCCACTCTTTTTTGCTGCACTCCAGATGGTTTCAGTTTTAATGGAATCATATTCGAAGTAGAATGAGCCATCTTCAAATCTGCTGTTAAATAATATCCCGTGATTTCCGGGAAAGCTTCCCGTAACCATCGTTGTGTGTGAGGGATACGTCACACTTGGAAAAACACCGTTCATTCCGGTTGAGTGCGCCCCTTCACGCGACATCTGCTGAAGCATCGGCGCAGGCCAGGTTTCATCCAGGTAAAAATCGGCTCTGAAACCGTCAATAGAGATAATTACCAGATAGTCGGCTTTTGGGATATCTGATTGAGCGTTACCTGTTTCAGTGAGTAGTAAAGGGAGGATAAACAGAAGATATAGAAGCTTAGTCATTGTGTAATTAGGGTGAGTCAATGTGATCAAATTCAATCACAAATATAACTGAGGAGTCTGCCTGGTACATTAACAGAGGATTAAGTTTAAGTAAACATACAACACTACTCTACAATCCGGACTCTTTTTCATCCGGCTTTGGGCTATTTCTGCCCGTAATCAATCGAAAACTTCCTTTAAACGTCAGATAGTACCAGATCCATTCGGCCATGACTCTAAAACGATTTCTGAACCCAATGAGGAAAAAAATGTGAATAAACGACCAAAGCAGCCATGCTGTGAATCCCTTGAATTTAAAACCGGCAATTTCAGCAATAGCTTTTCCGCGGCCAATGGTGGCCATGTTCCCTTTGTCGAGATAAACAAAGCCCTTATCACTTCCTTTTTTTCCAAGGATCTTCTTTGCCACATACTTACCCATCTGCATTGCACCGGGAGCTATCCCCGGCACCTGTTTGCCATCGGCATCTGTACAGTTTGCCGCGTCGCCAATCACAAATATTTCATGATGATCAGCGGTTGTCAGGCTTGAGTTGACGTTCACGCGCCCGGCCCGGTCGGTTTCAAAGCCTAGCTTTTTCAGCAGCGGCGTCCCTTCGTTACCAGCTGCCCAAATAACGTTTGAGGAAGGAATGGAAAGCTTTCCTGCCTGAACTCCATCCTCAGTCACTTCCTTTACCATTGTGTTTAAATAGACGTTGACACCCATATTAATAAGTTTTTGACGGGCACTTTCACTCAGCTTCTCTGGGTAGGTGTTCAAAATGGTGTCTGCACCTTCGATAAGATAGACGTGTATATCCTTTTCCCGTACGTTTGTATAGTCATCAATTCCGGTTTTTCGCGTGATTTCTGATATGGCACCAGCGAGTTCAACACCGGTTGGGCCGCCCCCGACAATCACAAAGTTTAAAAACTTTTGGCGAAGATCGGGGTCGTTCTCTTTTTCAGCCTGTTCGAGCGACCACAGAATTCGTTCTCTTATATCGAGAGCATCATTCAGGGTCTTCAGTCCGGGCGCGTGTTTTTCCCATGTATCGTTTCCAAAATAGGAGTGCCGGGTGCCGGTTGCCACAATCAGATAATCATATTCATACTCCTTCCCTGATTTACCGGCTACACGCCGGTTCTCCTTATCTACCCTAACAATCTCATCCATCACCACTTTTATATTCCGCTTATTTTTAAAGACGGACCGAATAGGGGTAGCGATATCCCCGGGGGAGAGCGCCGCAGTAGCTACCTGATATAGTAAAGGCTGAAACAGATGATGATTCGTGCGGTCAATCAGGGTGATTTCAATATTATTCTTGTTCGTAAGCGTTCGCGCAGCCGTAAGCCCGCCGAATCCCCCGCCGATGATAACTACTTTGTTGATTTTTTCAGCCATAGTGTTGAGTGTCAGTAATTAATGTGAGTGTAGCCGTTTATTTGCCAACACATTTTTTTGCAGGCAAATTCTGTTGATCGGAAAAGATGTTCATAAAGCTGCTCTTAAGTGGAACGAGATTTACAACTTGTTTCATCCATATGCACTACATTTATAATTATGATCTCTGTTCGATTACTAATTTAATTGAAGTATCAATGAAGGATCTCCCCTATCAAGGGGCTCATTTTATGAACACGCAGCGCAAGCGTAATGAAATTTAGAGGGCGTCCATCGATTTTAATATAATCTGATGAACATCCCCCTCATTCCCCCTTTTTTAAGGGGGAGTTTTTAAACCATTTTTTTAAAAAAATAACATATGAAGCTGATTGCACGGTTTACGGGTTTACTTATTACGCTAATTTTACTGACTGGCGCTCTATTGCAGGGTCAGCATCAAACCATTACGGTGCCCGTGATCGAAAACGGTCAGGCACAACCGATACCGGAATTTGAAGATCCGGAAAACTGGATTCGTCACGATCTGTGGGTAGAGACAGAGTTCGATACTGACGGAGACGGCAAGCCCGATCGGATGCATGTTTCTGTGACCAGGCCGGCGCAGACCGAGGACGGAGAGTTGAAACTTCCGGTGATTTATGAAACCAGTCCCTACTACGCCGGTACCGCACGTCCGCCATACGATTTCTTTTGGGATGTGCGTCACGAACTTGGGGAAGAGCCACCCCAGCGAACTATGGGGCCCGATGTACAGCGCAGGGGAGAGCGACCAATAATATCGAATTCGCTGATTGAAACCTGGGTGCCGCTTGGGTTTATTGTGGTGCACTCAACATCGCCCGGCACGGGGCTTTCGCAGGGTGCTCCTACAGTAGGGGGTGAAAATGAATCGCTCGCTCCCAAAGCGGTTATTGACTGGCTGAATGGCCGCGCCCCCGGCTACACTTCACCCGATGGAGATGAAAAGGTTGAGGCATTCTGGTCAACCGGCAGTGTGGGCATGACCGGAACGTCTTACAACGGAACTCTGCCACTTGCTGCAGCCACCACCGGGGTAGAAGGTCTGAAGGCGATCATACCTGTAGCTCCCAACACGTCGTATTACCACTACTACCGCTCAAATGGTCTTGTGCGTTCTCCGGGAGGGTATCTTGGTGAAGATATCGATGTGCTGTATGATTTTATCCATAGCGGAGATGAAAACAAAAGGGAATACAATAACCGAACGGTTCGGGATACTGAAATGGCAGGAGGGATGGATCGCATTACAGGTGATTACAACGAATTCTGGGCATCGCGCGACTACCTGAACCACATCGAGCCGGTAGATGCTGCCGTACTGATGGCCCACGCGTTTAACGACTGGAATGTGATGCCACTGCACAGCTACAGAATTTACGACGCTCTGCGTGAGCGTGGCGTGCCTTCCATGATTTACTACCATCAGGGTGGCCACGGAGGCGAGCCCCCTCACGAAATGATGAATAAGTGGTTTACCCGGTATCTTTTCGGTATTGAAAATGGAGTTGAAGAGATGCCGAGAGCATGGATTGTGCGGGAAGGCGACAGCCGGGACGAGCCCACTCCCTATGATGATTATCCCAACCCGGCTGCGGAACCTGTTACATTCCACCTGACACCGGGAGCGCCAGAACGCGGCGGACTTACGCTTGATGCAACGGCGTCAGCCGGAGGTTTTGAAACATTGATCGATAATGTATCCTTTTCAGGTTCTGCACTGGCAGAGGCGGAGTGGACCAATCACAGATTGATTTACACAACACCCGAACTTGATGAGCCGATACATATTTCAGGTGTGCCTTCTGTTTCGGTAACGCTTTCGAGCAGTAAGCCGGCTGCTAACCTGTCGGTTTGGCTGGTGTCGCTGCCGTGGTCGGAAGGACGCGGCACACAAATTACGGACAATATTATTACCAGGGGGTGGGCAAGTCCGCAGAACTACCGGTCAATTACGGAAAGCGAACCGCTAGAACCCGGCCAGTATTACACCGTAACATTCGACCTGGAACCTGATGACCAGATCATTCCGGCAGGACAACAAATTGGCCTGATGATTTTTTCAAGCGATCGCGAATATACGCTGTGGCCCCATCCCGGAACAGAATTAACGATCGATCTGGATGCTACAACATTAACGCTGCCTATTGTAGGTGGTAAGGATGGGGTATCGGGATTAAATGAGAGGAGATGATTTTTGCTAAAATGCTCTTTTTTAGTGAGATTAGCAGATAGAGAAGGTTTTTAGGTTTATATGAATTAAAAAAGAGATGACGATTTAGTTTGGTTATTGCCTGGAGAAGATGAAACGGTTTAATCGAAACTAAAACAGTAATCAGGCCGTTAAGTTATCTGTTGAAAACTGCAGATACTTGTTATTTGTTTGTTCACCTCAATGTCTAGATGTTGGCTTGTTTCGGTAACAGTAAATCTTTCTTTAAAAAAAGCTACGGTGTTCTTTAAATTCCATTTTCCAAACATACTTACCCTTCTGCTGCTGTCTGCAGTAACAATTGGTCTGATTACTATTTTGACCGAAACTTCAGAGAGTGCTGCACCGATTTCAGCAACAGAAAATACCTCAATCGTCGAAAAGGAACTATTATTGAACTCAATTCTTGTGCCGGAGCCTGATTTTGAAGCAGAGGCCGAACCGAAATCTCTCAATGAGATTTTGAAAAATTTTGAAAGTTTGGGGCCAATAAACAGTGTATTAATCAGCCAGCATGGTGCGCTTATTGAGGAGGAATATTTCGGCCGGATGAACAGCCGTCGTGCCAATAATATAAAGTCGGCTTCAAAAAGTGTTCTTTCAATTATTGTAGGTATTGCAATCGATAAAGGATATCTGGAGGGTGTTGATCAGCCTATAGGGGAGTTCTTTCCGGACTATTTTGAAGCAAACCCGGATTCTGATAAAAAATTGATAACTATTGGAGATCTATTAACGATGCGGAGCGGTCTTGCTTCTACGAGCAGGGCTCATTACGGACGGTGGGTCACAAGTTCCAACTGGATTCATTATGCACTGGACCGGCCGCTTGAGGGAGAGCCCGGCACAGATCGTACCTACAGCACAGGCAATACTCATCTGCTTTCCGTTATCATTACTCGTGCCACAGGAATGAGTACGCTTGAATTTGCGAACCAGTACCTATTCCACCCGATGAATATTTCTATAGCGGGATGGGACCGCGACCCCCAGGGATACTATTTCGGAGGCAACAACCTGGCGATGTATCCGCGAGATATGATAAAAATTGGTTCTCTTATGATGGATATGGGAGTTTACAATAATCAACAAATTGTGTCCAGCGGGTGGGTTGTTCGCTCTGTAGCACCTGTAACAGGACGCAGTGCGGGCATTTACAATTATGGCTATTTATGGTTCAGACGCTCAGCCGGATCCTACGATATGGTCTACGCCTTTGGCAATGGCGGCCAGTATATTATGATGGTTCCTGAACTGGATGCCGTCATAACCGTAACGACGCGAAATAACAGCGGCCAGCCGACACGCAGTTACAGGCGGGAGTTGTTCAGGCACCTAGACAGAGACGTTATTCCTATGCTGGAAATGTCATATTCTGCTTCTCTGAGTCAAACAGCCAGATAGTATCCCCCGAACGCTTCTAAGGTAACTTCTTCACTCAAACTATCTCTCAAAATTAACTCTGACTACATGTTACGTATCGTATTTCTGGATATCAAAACCATTGGCGAAGTTCCGAATCTTGATAAGCTGAAACAGCTTGGAACGTTTAAATCGTACCCGGTAACGAAGCCGGATCAAACCGCCGAAAGAATAGACGATGCAGATGTTGTGATCACCAATAAAGTGGTGCTTGATAATCTGCTGATTGAACAGGCAAAAAACCTGAAGCTGATCTGCGTAGCGGCAACAGGAATGAATAATATTGACCGTGCAGCGGCTGAAGAAAACAATGTGAAAGTAAAAAATGTGGCAGGGTATGCCTCTGACAGCGTAGCACAGGGCGCATTTGCAATGATTCTGCACCTGACGTACAATCTTCCGGAGTACGATCACTATATAAAAAGCGGCGAATACTCTGAAAGCGATATCTTTACGAAACAGGATCGAAATTACCGTGAGCTGAACAAAAAGCGTTTTGGTATAATTGGTTTGGGTAACATCGGCAGCCGTGTCGCTGCAATAGCTGAAGTCTTTGGTTCTGAAGTGGTTTATTACTCCACATCTGGAAAAAATACCGATCAGCCGTATCCCTGCCTCGAACTGGATGAGCTTTTGAAAACCTCAGATATCGTATCTATTCATGCACCACTGAATGAGAATACAGAAAATCTTATTTCATATGAGCAGCTGAAATTGATGAGGCGATCTGCACTACTGATTAATACCGGCAGGGGAGGAATTGTAAACGAAGAAGATTTGTCCCGGGCTCTGGATGAAAGCCTGATTGCCGGCGCGGGACTGGATGTGTTCGAACAGGAACCGATCGAACGGGATAATCCGCTATTAAGCGTGAAAAACAGAAGTAAGCTTGTGATGACTCCTCACATCACCTGGGCCAGCGTGGAAGCGCGAACGGAACTGGTTGATGGGATTGTAAGGAATATCGAGGAGTTTCAGGCATCCTGAGAGTTTTGATTTGCTGATTTAATTTCTGGGATGGTTTAAGGCACCCTATTTCGGATGAAAGCTTACGTTTGCAGTTCGAATTATAATTTTTGATAAATCTAAGAAGAACTCTCCCCTAATAAGGGGAGAAAGAGAGGGGTGTCTCTCGAACTTTAGCATAGCCGAAACGCTTGCGCAGAGGAGGCTATACCCCTGTTTTTGACAATATTAAAAAGGACTTTCACAAAGTTATTCGCAAAGATACCGATCAAAATCAAATCAAAATTCTCACCTGCAAGCCAACATCTGTCCGGCGATTCCCTGTAATTTGATCCAGTCCGCTTCCGATCGTTGTTCGGTTTTCGTAAAGCGTGGATGCTATCTTCATTCGTATCGTTAATGCGGGTATGGGCTGATATCTGACAAGGGCGTACATTCGCTGGCCCTGATCGAACAGCATGGGGTTAGACATCACGTAGAGAAGATCGTTTTCGAACTGGAATACACGAGATGTAAAGTCATCGGTATCAAACAGAGTAACCCTCATATCTGCTGTGACTTTATCGTGTGGGATGATTCGCACGTCCTGAAAAAGCAGAACTCCATAACTGGGCTCAGCTACTGTTTCTATGGCTCTTACAACATCCACACGGGTTCGTAATCGAACAGATTCTGATACGGAATATTCAACCTGTACGCGTGCATTCGATCGGATTGTATGGCTCATTTCACGCAGGGATCGCCCAAAAATGTCCAAACTCTCAACTTCCTGTTCATTTTGTTTAAACCTGAACTGGGCATAGATATTGAAATCTGATTTGGGTTCATATTCAAGTCTGGCCAGCCAGTCGTAGCCCGATGTAGGCCGGCTGTTTCTGAACCTGGGTGCGTGTGTCCGAAACTGGTCGATATACGCCCGAATGGCAAATGAGCTGCCCAGCGGCTGATGAATCCCGATGTAGAGGCCTTCCTCATTCTGTGCAGATGTCTGTTCGCTAAAACCGGACCCAAATATCGATTGAAAATTGGCCGAGTAGTTTCTGTAGGCTAATGACAGTCCGGTACCGTTTATAAATCGAAAATCACTCCCGCCGATTAACCCGATGCCGCCATTGTCGGTAGCCGCTGCTTCGCTGAACAGGATAGCCGGGCCGACAGTGAACCTGAAATCTGCGCTGTATGCAGATAATCGATCTCCTTCAAATCGGTGCAGCTGATAGGGTTGGTTTCCTTGTACAACGGGTCTGTCAAAACTGTTTCTAAAACCGCTCACTCCGGCGATTCCCCTTCGGAAGAGGTACCGGACTCTTCCACCATACGTTATCTGCCCCAGATTGTGACGGCGAGCGAGTTCGTTCTCTGTTCTGTGCAGTGCAGTCTGTGTAGGGAATCGAACGGCCCCGTCTTCCGCCTCGCTCGCTGTGCGTTTGCGGTCGGAGTAAAAGGCGCTGATCTGCAGGCTGTTGCCAAAACTGCCGGCAACACCGCGGAAAGCATTCGTCTCCTGCGAAGAGGTATAAGGGCGGACTCCTGTATCGTTTTTCAGGATGGATCCAACGGTCTGGCTGCTTTTTCCAAACCCTCCTCCGTTCCACAATATGAGCCCCTGGCCGTAGGACACTCTGTAATCACCAATAACCAGGCTTTGCAGCCACCCGGCCTCGGCAACGGCAACATGCCAGGAGGTATAATCAAACCCGTGGAAACTTTCCAGCGGTTCACCCGGATCTTTATCCTGTGTAAGATTCATGGAGAGCCGGTCGCTTCGGTAGCGGTACCTGTGGTTATATTTTAACGGGCTACCGGTGTAACCTCCCAGCGTATCCGGCCTCCTGTATCCTTCCTGTTCCTGGATCACACTTTGAACTCTCGACAATATCTCGAAGCGGCTGTTTCGGGTCCAGTATCTACTATCGAGCAGAAGATCCTGGCTCCGTTCCCGGGCTGTGCCTACAGTAAGAAATGGCTCAATCTGCTGAAGAGTGGCAGGTCCGATTCCATCAGCATTTAGCAGATCATGAACCTGTTCATACGGCTGAACCTGAACTCTGTAGTCAATTATGGCTTGTGCCTGCCGCAGTGAAAGGCCGGGAACCCAGTTTAGCTCTTCTATTTCTGCGCGGTTAATATTCACTGGATTTGCGACAAGCTCCTCAACCAACTCAACGAGATGCCGAATTTGCTGTTCTGAATCTTCAGGATCAAGTTCTGACACGAGACGTTCTAAAATCCGCTCTGCCTTTTGACGATTTGATTCTGCACTTTGCGAATAGACTTCAGAAGGAATAAACCAGAAGAAGACAAATGCGGCAAGCGCCATCATCTTAATCATCAACCGGTGCAGCTGAAAGAGTACAGATTTTATGCCGGAGCAGATATGCATGAGTCTGTAGGTTTAAATTGAGATTCCAAAATCGAGAGCTGGGCTCAGCCCGAGCGGTATATGTTGCTGAACCGCAAAGTTGATCTGCCAACGGTCGGTTTGGTATCCAAAGCCAACAGAATAAGTCTCAGGATTTGTTGTTGCACCCGCCCTTGCGTTCAAACCTGCAACCAATTCCACATCTGCTCCGCCCCTGAAAGAGATGGGGAATCGAACATCTTTAACAATTTCAGCGGAAACCAAGAATTCAGACAGTGGTTGGTAGCTTATGCCCGCCGCAAGCTCTGAGGGCAGTCTCTCGTCCGAACCGGCGTAGGCTGGACGGTTGATGTTGGTTGCCCTGGTGCCAAGCCACAATTGCCGATGGATTATGGCGCTCAACCCTATATCTGCGCTCAACGCTCCTGCTGACCCATAACCTCCGCCCTGCTGAATGTGGGTGTAGTTTATAACAACTCCGGCGTGAAACAGATCCCAGGAGTGTTTATAACCCGTTCGGATGCGTGTTTTATTGAAAAGACTAAAGCCATACCTGTGGATACCGGCGCCAACAGCTCCTTTACCGACAGGCATTGACAGCGCCGCTGCCGCATCTGTAATCTCAGAAATACCTGTGTATTGAAAGCCGTAAAATGAAATCTCCCTTTCATCCGTTTTAGACAGTGAAAAGTTTGAGAAGATAGCCCACGGGTCTCCCTGAACCGCCACTCCGGTTTGCCCGCTCGCAACAGCACGCGCACCGATGACATACTGACTTGCAGCAACATCCGTTAAAACCAAAACTCCTGACATAGCTATCAGGCAAAAGATTACGTTCTTTTGTATCATAACAACTCCCTTGTTTTTCTCCTTGATCAGTAAATAATATGTGGAATAAAATTCAAAAATTGAAATGTCTCCTTATATTGGCTTCAGGCCTGTTACTATTATTCTCAGAAACATCTGATGCGCAAGAGTTTAACTGCGATGTAAATCTTAATACGCGCCAGATTAGCGGTTCAGCCTATGAGTATATAACCGAGCTGGAACGCGATATCGAGTCATACATGAATGAGAACAGGTGGACGGACGACCGGTACGAAGAGCATGAACGAATTCGCTGTCAGATACAGATTGTTCTTACCGGTGCTGACGATCAGTTCAATTACACCGCAGAAGCATTTTTCAGCGTTCGTCGGCCAATCTACAATACGGTACAGGAATCTTCCGCAATTGTGCTGAGTGATAACAACTGGGCCTTCAGCTATCCAAGGAACAAAAATCTGGTGTTTGATGAACTTCAGTTTGATGACCTGACCAGCTTTATCGATTTTTACGCCTACATCATTCTTGGTTACGATTACGACAGTTTTGCCCGGCTTGGCGGCAGCCGCTACTTCAGCAAAGCACAGGATATATTTGAACTGGGCCGTAACAGCAGCGCGCAGGGATGGGGACGATCTATCGGGGCTCAAAGAAACCGCAACGGATTGATTTCTGATCTTCAGAATCCAAATTATCAGGCTCTCAGAGAGGCTTTCTACCGCTACCATCGATTTGGGCTGGATCAGTTCACGATCAACAGCAGGGCGGCCATCGAAGAGGTTGTGGAAGTTGTGCGAACACTTGAGGAGACCAAAAGACGAACAAGCAATAACTACCTGTTCGATATTTTCTTCGATACAAAATACAATGAAATTGTGGCACTGCTCCAGTCAGCCGATGTTCAAACACGCCTCGAAGCCTATAATCTGCTTCGTGAGGCCGATCCCTCGCACTCCTCAGCATATGAACGGCTTCAGAACTGAGTTCTCCATGCTAATTTATACCGGTTCAGACAGCGGGGTAGAACCACATTTGTAAACCGGATAAATCTCCTGCAATTTCTCAAATTATTAGCCTTCAGATTTAGTATCATTTTGATGGCTCAGAGATCAATGTAAACGACTGCAATGGATAGCTGTCCAGATTTAATGATTGACTCTCATTTTTTCATCAAAAATTGTTTTCATGAAAGGAATTGTATTAGCAGGTGGAACCGGTTCACGACTATTTCCGCTTACGAAAGTCACAAACAAGCACCTGCTGCCGGTAGGGGATAAACCGATGATCTATTACCCGATTACAAAGCTTACCGATGCGGGAATTGATGAGATTTTGATCGTAACCGGAACGGATCACATGGGTGACGTGGTGAACCTGCTGGGATCGGGAAAAGATTTTGGATGCCGCTTTACCTACAAAGTTCAGGATGAGGCAGGCGGTATTGCACAGGCGCTGGGACTGGCTGAAAACTTCATCGGCGATGATTCTATGACGGTAATCCTGGGAGATAACATTTTTGAAGCATCACTTGACGAAGCACTAAATAACTACCCCGGTTCCGGCGCGCAGATTATGTTGCAGAAAGTGGAGGATCCCGAACGATTTGGGGTTGCTGAACTGAAAGGAGACAAGATTTTGAGTATCGAGGAGAAACCGGAACAGCCTAAATCAGATTTTGCCGTAACCGGAATTTACATGTACGACTCCTCGGTATTTGAGCTGATAAAAAACCTGAAGCCATCACAGCGCGGAGAATTGGAAATTACGGATGTGAACAACCATTACATTCAGATGGGAACTATGCGATACTCCATTCTTGACGGATGGTGGACCGATGCCGGAACACATGAGTCGTATAAAACTGCCAATGAACTGGCGTATAAACTGCAATAAGGTATGAAGTTTTTGATTACAGGTGCGGGCGGCCAGCTTGGCAGGGAATGGGTGGAACGGCTTAAAGCGTCATCGCATGAAGTCGCCGGTTTCGGTTCAGACACTCTCGATATTACCGACAGAGAAAGTGTAGCGGAGGTGCTGAGTAAAGAGCAACCCGATGTAGTTATTAACTGCGCTGCCTATACTGCAGTTGATGATGCCGAGGATAACGAAGAGATCGCTTTTCAGGTGAACCGGGATGGAGCAGCAAATGTAGCGAATACGTGCAGAAACCACGGCATAAAACTGGTTCACTTCAGCACAGACTATGTTTTTGAGGGATCAGAACGGGATAAACAGAAATTTCAGGCCGGATATCCGGAAGATCATCCGGCGAACCCCCAAAATGTATATGGCGCGTCGAAATGGGCGGGTGAAGAGGAAGTTAAACGGATCGGGGGAGACTGGCTGATTCTCCGGGTGTCGTGGCTGAGTGGTGAATTTGGCAATAACTTTATCAAAACGATGCTGCGCTTTTCAAAGGATAGAGATGAACTGCAGGTTGTAGACGATCAGATCGGGTGCCCGACGTTTTGCAGCGATGTTGTAGAAAAAACAATGAAATTGGTAGATATGGATCAGAATGGATATTTTCATATTAGTTCGGCAGGGGCAATTACCTGGTACGAATTAACGGAAGAAATTCTCAGGCAGACAGAACGGAGCGAACGCGTTACGCTGAAGCCCGTTAGTTCCGCACAGTTTGCATCTAAAGCCAGCCGTCCTTCATTTTCGCTGTTAAACTGCAGTAAACTAAAGGAAGCCGGCCTGGAGCAGCTAAACTGGAAAGATGGACTCAGAGAGTTGATTAACAAGATAAATTAAATGGTGAGACAAGTATGAACATTGAGTCAACACCTTTGAAGACGGTAAAACTTATTAAACCGGCTCCGTTTAAAGATTCACGCGGAGAATTTGTGGAAGTCTATCGCGAGAACGTGCTCAGGGAAGCGGGAATTGATATCGAGTTTGTACAGGATAACATTTCGACCTCCAAAAAAAATACGGTTCGAGGTTTACACTATCAGCTTCCGCCTTCTTCGCAGGTAAAGCTGGTGATGGTTGTATGTGGTGAAATTCTGGACGTAGCCGTAGATATGCGCGCACAATCACCCACATTCGGCCAGCACTTCTCAACCATTTTAAGCGCTGAAAACCGGCACATGCTGTTTGTGCCTACAGGATTTGCACACGGTTTTGTAGTGCGGTCTGATGAAGCCACCGTTTACTACAAGTGCAACGATTATTATAACAAAGAGCTGGAGCGCGGAGTGCGCTGGAACGATTCGAAACTGAATATTGAGTGGGGAATCGAAGAACCAATTCTTTCAAAAAAAGATCAGCAGATGCCACTGCTTGATGAGATAGACGAAAAAGATCTTTTTTAATTTGTGCGTAGTTCAATTTTTTGAACCTTAGGGATGGGTCATTCCCAAAAAAAATATAACCTGAGTTCGATTCATAAATCATGGTCGTAGTCCACCTTATGAAAGGGGAGATATAGAAGGGTGTTCATCGAATTCAACCACTATTTAAAAGACATCCCCCTCGCTCCCCCTTTTTTTGCCCTGGGCATCCCTTGCGGGGAAGGGGGACTTTTACAATCAAGATTCACAATTGAAATCAGGTTCATTCGCAACGAGAAACAAGTAAATAAAACGTATATGAGAATTATTGTAACCGGCGGCGCAGGATTTATCGGGTCGAATCTTATCCTACATTTACATGAGCATTATCCGGACATGGAGATTCTGAATATTGATAAACTGACCTACGCCTCAGATATCAGATATCTCGATTCACTGAAACACTCGCGCCAGTACCATTTCAAAAAAATGGACCTTGTGGAGCGCAATGCGGTTCGGG
>CAZXYQ010000043.1:0-19591 GCA_964644975.1 uncultured Rhodohalobacter sp. | reverse complement strand
GAAAAGCTGCAGGAAAATGGAAATCAAATTCCATCGGGAAATCGCCCCTCATGATAACCAGACCCGCACTCAGAAAACGGTCCCGAAAAGCACTCTTTCAGCTCAAACCCATTTTGGACAAAATAAACGACCGGGTGGAACAGCCGGATTACATTCCTCTTGATCCGGTTCAGTTTATGCATGCTTTTGAGAATAAAAAAGATAAAGAGATTGCCGGTTTCCTTGCGGCAACGATGGCCTGGGGCAGACGCGATATTGTAGTAGCAAAAGTGGACAATTTGCTGCAGAGAATGGACTATACACCGTATAATTTTGTCATGAACTATGACCAGCAGATGTTCAACCGGTTACGGGCATTTAAACATCGTACGTTTAAGCCAATAGATATTCATGGGCTTATCTTAACGCTCAGGGAAATTTATAGGAGCTATCCTGATTTTGAGTCGTTTTGGAAAGAGTGTTATAAAAGCGGAAAGGAGCAGAACCGACCATTTCTCGCCATTTTTAACGAGCGGTTTTTCAGTTTCAGCCCCGATCTTGCCGAACGTACCCGTAAACATATTTCAGATCCCGAAAACGGCAGTCCCTGTAAACGGCTCTATATGTTTTTGCGCTGGACTATTCGAAAAAACAGCCCAGTTGACCCGGGCATCTGGACGTTCATGCCGCCATCTGAACTTCTGATTCCATTGGACGTACACGTTGCCCGCCAGGCAAGGAGATTTGGGCTGCTGACCCGAAGATCAAACGATTGGAAAACGGTAAATCAGCTTACAAATACACTTTCATTGCTAAATCCTGATGATCCCGCCCGGTATGACTACGCCCTGTTTGGCATTGGCGCACTGGACTACGAGCTCCCGTTAAAATATCACCTGAATAAGGTGTGATTTCTAATGCAGTGTGGATTCTCTTCAGATGAGTTTCAGATTCTTTCCACTCATTACGCCGCAAGCTCAGAAAGCCGGTTAACTGCAAAAAGCACGTAACCAACCACTGCGGACATGAACCCGGTGATTATCACGTAAATCACAAATCCAGTAATGTAGGCGGACAAAATCCTGATCCAATCCATAAATGAATCGACATTGAAGTACAGCCTGTAGATCCATAAGATAACACCTGCTACCACCATGGCGGGAAGCGTAGAGTTCATAAATGGATTGAGCAGGGATTCGCCGGAAAACTGCCATACCGGAATCAAGAGCGGAAGAGCCACAAATGATGCACCAACCGCATATGTGTTGATGATAATTTTATCATAAAAACCGCCGGTCTTCCCTCGCAAAAACAGCATCCCGCCTGCAGCGAGGGAGACGATCAATACGAAAAACATGGATAGCGGCAGAAACTGGGTAGCCGCCCGCACCGATGCAACCTGGGTCCATTCTGCCAGCTGGCGCAGATTCTCATTCTCAGTAACGGTTTCGTCAAGCTTCACATTAAAGCTGAAATCTCCAATGAGAGTATTGAGAGCCACAACGATAATGGCCCCTGCCAAACAGAAGAAAAGCGGGTGGGAATAGTGGTCTCCGCTCTCGTTCAGAAATGAATCGATCACTTGCCGGGGTTCTGTGAAAAGTGAGCGTATAGTTTGGATATATTTTTTCACGTCAGAGCGTTTTTAGAGCTGATTGTTGCTGCCTGAACGACAGGGTTTATAGATGAAATTTTTTAAAGTCTCAGGCTGTTATAATGTCAATAATTGCCTATATTACAAATCTGTCAATAAATACAAACTACATAAAAGATATGATTGGAGTAAACGTAAAAGATAATGAAAGCATTGATCGCGCAATCAACCGTTTTAAAAAAATGGTGACACGCTCAAGACTTTTAAACGAATTTAAAGACCGCCAGCAGTATACTAAGCCTTCTGAAGAACGTCGTGAGGCTATGAAAAAGAGCGTACGCGAAGAACGTCGTCGCCAGAGAGACAACTACTGAGGCTTTTACTTTTTATCTATTTGCGAGATATACGTTCGTTCAATGAGCTCTATATCCGCATCTGAATAGAGTTTGCCGGGAGGCGCAACCACTGATTTTATTCCCATTTTTTCAGCCTCCCGAATTCTCTGCTCGCGGTACCTCACGCTCCTCACCTCTCCACCAAGCCCAACCTCACCGATAAATACCGCTCGTTTTTTTATGGGCTGATCTTTGATACTTGAAGAGAGCGCAGCAATGACCGCCAAATCTGCGGCCGGATCAGATATTTTAAGTCCACCCGCTACATTCAGATAAACATCCTGGCCGGCAAATGTTAACCCGCCCCTTTTTTCAAGCACTGCGATCAGGAGCGACATTCTTCGCTGATCAAATCCATTTGCTGTTCGCTGCGGCGTACTGTAGCTGCTTCCGGTTACAAGAGCCTGTACTTCTACTAATATCGGACGGGATCCCTCCATTACACATGTAATACAGTTTCCGCTCACAGTAGTATCGAGGTCTGACAAAAACAGTTCCGATGGATTAGGTACCTCAATCAGTCCGTCCTGTTTCATCTCAAAAACACCCACTTCCTGGGCGGGTCCGAACCGGTTTTTAACGCTTCGAAGCAACCGGTGCACCTGACTCTGATTCCCTTCAAAATGAAGTACAGTGTCTACCATGTGCTCCAGAATTCTGGGCCCGGCAATATCTCCCTCTTTGGTAACGTGACCAATCATAAGTGTGGTGATTCCTTCTTTCTTTGCAAGCTGTTGAAACATTGCTGAACACTCGCGTACCTGCTGTACTGAACCCGGCAGTGATGTTAGATTTGAACTGTAAACGGTCTGAATGGAATCGATCACCAGCAGTACAGGCTTAAGCTTTCGGGCCTGTGATATCACAGAATCTATATCGGAATTGGAATAGATGTATAGATTATCACCTGCAATGCCAAGTCTTGCAGCCCGCTGTTTTATCTGAGATGGTGACTCTTCACCGGCTACATAAAGAATGGTCCAGTCCGGTTTAGTTTTAGATAGCTGAAGCATCAGCGTACTCTTACCTATGCCGGGATCACCACCTAGCAGCAGAAATGATCCTTTAACAATTCCACCGCCTAATACACGGTCGAGCTCATCAATATCAGTAGGCTGGCGATCATGCTCGTTGCTTTGAACCGATGTCAGCGGAACGGCATCCGGCTCATAGTCGCCCGTACTAATGTCTACCTTATTCTTCTGACTCTTTTTTTTCTGCTCAACCTTTTCTTCAAACGTATGCCATTCGTTACATGAAGGACAAACTCCAAGCCATTTTGGTGAACTGTAATCACAATTACTGCATACGAAGGTGACTTTCTGTTTCGCCATTACTGCTCATTCTCTGTTATTGTCTGTTTGATCCGTAGATTCATTTACTTCTACCACTTTGTGGTTCACGTACCAGGCCGTTGCAATGATGCCAAACCCAATACTTATATAGTACGTAATGATACGCCATACAAAAACTGCAAGGCCAACAAACGACGTTCGGTCAATCAGTGGCCCTAGGAATATTGCAAAAAGCCCCTCTACTCCGCCGGAGCCACCCGGTGTAGGAATGATAAGAAATGCCAAATTCATGGATAAACTTCTGAGTACGAGGAGCACTTCGGGGCCTGGCAGCAGGCTCAGAATAACAATCACAGGAAGTGCCACCCTGCATAGCCAGCTCATGGTAGAGAAGAAAAACGCTTTCAAAAAGAAGTTAAGTGGTTTTTTTCTAAGCGCATATGAATATCCCTCCAGGCTTTCCGCTTCCGTGCTCATTCGTTCAGAAAAGCGATTGAGATATGGCCATTTAAATACCCAGTTTACAACTTTCTTCATCGACGAGGGATTCACGATGAGCCCATAGGTAAGAAAACCGCCATACAGCAGAAGGCCACAATAAATTAACACCATCGTGAGGTTACCGACAAATCCGATCTCAGGAGGTAACACCTGGTAATAGAATCCTGCAAGTATAAGAATGGGAACGGCAAGCGCGTACCAGAACTGATCTAGAAGTACGCCGTAAAGAACTATGGCCGATGATTTTCCAAGCTTTATGCCCTCGCGGGTCATTGCATAGGTAGCCACCGGTGCACCGCCAATCGTTGACGGAGTAACGGCTGAAGCAAAATCCCATGTTAGTGCAACTCTCATGCTGGCCATCCAGCCTATCTCTTTATCGGCCAGGTATCGTAATTTTGCAGCAGAAAAGTAGACTTTCAGGAGCATTACTCCAATTGCGATAAAAAGCCCGGGAAGGCGTTTTGGGGCTAAATGATCGAGAACGCCGGGTGTGTACGTCAGGTAAATAACAATCCCCATACTTACTACACTCAAGGCGATGGAAATCGCGAGGTATTTAAATGAGATCAGGCTTTTTGACGTGCTCTCGGTATGTAGTTCTGCGGCAGGCAAATAGTGATTTTCTTTATTGTCAGCTCCAATTCAGATACCGTGGGCGAACCATATATAAAAAACACCTCTTGCTTTATAACAAGAGGTGCTTTTAATGCAATGTATCAGGCTATAGTAATCTCATCATTGAGATATACATCCTGGATAAAATTAAGGAGTTTCACACCTTCATCCATTGGACGCTGAAAGGCTTTCCGGCCGCTGATAAGGCCCATTCCGCCAGCTCGCTTGTTGATTACGGCAGTTTTAACCGCAGCAGCGAAATCATCCTTTCCGGATGCACCGCCTGAGTTAATCAGTCCCGCACGTCCCATATAACCGTTGGCTACCTGGTAGCGCGTCAGATCGATCAAGCTATCTGATGTCAGCTCCGAATAGATTCGCTCATCCAGTTTACCGTATGACGAATCTCCGGTGTTGAGCGCCTTAAATCCGCCGTTGTTAGAAGGTAATTTCTGTTTCACAATATCTGCACCGATTGTTGCTCCAATGTGGTTAGCTTGTCCGGTCAGGTCAGCAGAAGAGTGATAATCAACACCATCTACTTTAAATGCTGAATTCCTGGTGTAGCACCATAATACCGTTGCCATTCCCAATTCATGAGCATATTCAAATGCACGCGCCACTTCAACAATTTGCCGGCTCGACTCTTCAGAACCGAAGTAGATCGTTGCACCAACAGCCGCCGCACCCATGTCATACGCCTTATCAATCGATCCAAACATGATCTGATCGTAAGTATTTGGAAAAGTAAGCAGTTCGTTGTGGTTAATTTTTACCAGGAAAGGAATTTTATGAGCGTACTTACGAGATACAGACGCAAGTACTCCAAAAGTTGAAGCTACTGCATTGCAACCACCTTCAATAGCAAGCTCAATAATATTTTCAGGGTCAAAATACTTTGGATTTTTTGCAAATGATGCGCCTGCACTATGCTCTATTCCCTGGTCCACAGGCAGGATTGACATGTATCCCGTTCCGGCCAGACGCCCGTTGTTAAATAATCTTTGAAGATTTCCGAGTACCCGGTTATTTCTATCTGAATGATACCAAACGCTGTCAACGTATGAATCGGTGGGCAGATGTAGATCTTCTTTCGGAATCGTTTTGCAAACGTGACTCAAAAGAGTATCTGCATCTTTACCTAAAAGTTCTTCAATTCCGGTTTTAGCAAGTGCCATGTATAGCTCCCGTTACTTTTTATTAATGTTTAATGTAATCTTTAGAATATACGTTATCAAACGTCAAATGGCTATTGTAACTGGCCATCGAAACGCTTCCAAATCCAATCTGCTTTTGAAAGATTGAAAAATGATGGTTTACAGCTAAAAAAACCATATTTTTATTCCTTTAAAACCCATTATTTACGTTCATTTTTACTTATTCAGATCTTTTCGATGAATATTCAGAATATCACACTGCCTGACAGCGCACTTTTATTAGCCCCTATGGAAGATGTTACAGATTCTCCGTTCCGGCAGATCTGCAAGCAAAAAGGGGCCGACATGGTTTACACAGAATTTATCAGTTCAGAGGCGATCATACGAGATTCTGACATTGCCCAGCATAAAATGTCGTTCGAAGAGGCTGAACGACCATTTGGCATCCAGATTTTTGGCGGGCGCGAGGAGGCAATGGAAGGTGCTACTAAAGTTGCAAAAGCAAATAATCCCGATCTTATCGATATCAATTTTGGTTGCCCTGTCTACAAGATTGTAAAAAAGGGAGCCGGTGCAGGATGTCTGAAAGACCTCGACATGATGGAGCGAATGGCCGGGACTGTGGTTGATGCTGCAGGCGACACACCCGTAACCGTTAAGACGCGCCTCGGCTGGGACGATTCTACAATCCGTATTCGTGAAGTTGGGCTGATGCTCCAGAGTGTGGGTGTTAAAGCGCTCACGGTTCACGCCCGCACACGAGCTCAAAAATATACAGGCGATGCACGCTGGGAATATTTAAAGCACCTGAAAGATACGCCGGGGCTTAACATTCCAATTATTGGTAACGGCGATGTTGACTCCCCGCAACAAGCGAAAAAGATGCTTTACGAAACCGGTGTGGATGGAGTGATGATCGGCCGGGGCGCTATTGGTAATCCATGGATTTTTGAACAGACAAAAGAGTTTCTGGCAACAGGAAACCTTCTTCCGAAACCTACCATTCATGAGCGGCTTGCCCTTTGTGCAGAACAGCTCAGACTTTCGGTCGCTCATCACGGAGAGCGATATGGAGTCATCATCATGAAGAAGCACTACGGTCAATATCTGAAAGGAATACGGAACGGAAAAAAACTACGTGCAGCGATCATGCAGGAGAAAGAGATGAATCCTGTTCTTGAGCTGCTCTTCAACTTCAAAGAAGAAGAGCTCTATGCCGTGGCGTGATTTTTTTTTGCCATGACATTGCGTAAGAAAGGGGTTAGAGCTTAGTATTTCACTAAACGTTTTGTGTATGTACAGTGCTCTTGATGAAATCGGCCTAACTTCCCCTTCTGAGAAGGGGAAGTTACTTTAATCCGTTTCAGGACAACACAAACTCCCGGGTGCTTTTCCAGGTCCCGCAGCCTTTGCTTTTTCTGCTCACATAAAACTGCGGTGAACAGTTCAAATCTCTACAATAGATCAATCGCTGTCTTCACTTTCTTGATTAGAACTCCTTTCCCAGGGCTCCCACCCTTCGCCTGTCGTGTATTTTTGAATCCATTTGATCTCTTCAATATCCCGGGTGCGCTGGTTACGTGGTTCTCGTATCCCGTGCCCCTCCCGTTTCAGGAACACATACCGCGTATCGACTTCGCCGATATCTTTCAGAAAGGTAAAGAAAATCAGGCTTTGTTCAGGAGTATCCACACGATCACGTTCGCCGTGAATAAAGAGCGTTGGAGTGGTAACATTTGCTGCATGCATGGCTGCCGATCGGCTGCGATATCCCTCCGGGTTTGTCCACGGCTCACCGCCAATATACCAGAGACGAATATCGTGGTTAAAACCCATGGCGTACTCTGAGGTCCAGTCGAACACACCTGCCCCCAGCGAAGCGGCTTTAAAACGATCGGTTTTAGTAATAGTGGTTCCACCCAGAATTCCGCCGTAGCTCCATCCGCGAACCGCCAGCTTTTCAGAATCTACCGAGTTATTTTCAATCAGCATATCTACACCACTCATCAGGTCTTCGTAATCACCATCACCAATATCGTACATATTCCCCCTGAGCAGACTGTCGCCGTATGCGGTACTCCCACGCACATTAGGGGCGAGCTGTACATATCCAAGGCCCGCCCAAACGTGATATTGCGGGCTGAATCTGTTTGAAAACACCCCTGCCGGCCCGCCGTGTATATGAAGCAATAACGGTGCCGATCCGCTATAGTCATGATTTTTCGGCGTGTAATAAATTCCCTCTATTTCAAGGCCGTCATAACTGTTCCAGCTCACAACATCGTAGCCTGCAAGATCAAGACTGTCTCGAACGATTGGATTCAGATCCGTCAACCTCGTCATTTCATCCGGGTTCTCAAGGTGAGCGGTGTAAAGATCCGGTGGCGTTGTAATATTCTCTTTCCGGACCAGCATCCTGCTTCTGTCTTTACTGAAATCGATCACGCGCAAGGTTCCATCGTATTCGGTATGTTGCCGTATCTCACCCGATTCCACACTCATAGAATAGAGATTTGAGTTTGTTCTGTAGGAGCCTGTAAAGAAAATAGTGCTTCCATCCTCTGAAATTACATAGTCCCGAAGGTTACCATTGAATTGGCCCGAAATCATTCGGTAACTTTTATCCGTAGTGTCCATCATCCAAATCTTACTCTGCCTTAGATCCCACTCATCGTCATCTGCCGCAGAATAGATTATATGACGACTGTCCGGCATCCACTGCAGGCTCCCTTCCGGAACTTCATTATCAGTTAGCTGTACGGCCGTGGTGTCTCCCAATTCAAGCAGGAAAATCTCCGATTTATACTGTTGATTTCTTCGGTTTTCTAACCTCCCAGTGTAAACTGCCCTTTGCTGATCCGGTGAGATAGAAAAATCTCCAATCCGAACCTCATGATGAGTTAACCGGGTTGTATCTTTACTCTCCACATTAATTTGCCACAGCGTGTGCCACGCCCCCTCACGCTGCCCGTGCGGCGGCTCATCTACAAATAGGTGATCATACCCGGCCTCGTGCGCTTTTTTCTCCTCTGCCGATTTTGGGCGGTCTGCCACAAAATAGATCGTCTGACTATCCGCGCCCCACTCGTAGCTTCCTATCGCCGTTTCATGTTTGGTCAGTTGAACCGCTTCACCCCCGCCGGTGGGCATCAGAAAGAGCTGAGCCTTACCATCCTTGGTTCTTTTCAGTGAAATATACGTTCCATCAGGCGAATATTTCAGATCGGACCCTCCATCCTCTCCAAGGTACTGAAATGTTTTGCCGCTGTCGGCCGGCACAAAATAATACTTTGTGTTTCTCTCATTTTCATCCCAGTCGAGGGTGGATTTCCCAAAGATAACCGATTCACCATCTGGTGAAATCATCGCAGACCCAAGCCCATTCAGGTTGATCGCGTCGTCGGTTGTCATTGCTCTTTTCTGAGCAGATAAACTCACAGATGAGAAAAATAAAAGCGTCACAAAAAGCAGTAGGGAACGTTTCGTTATCATGAATTTGAGATTAGAGGGTTAAGAATATTATTTCAGACAGCAAGAAAGTAACAACATAAATGACCATTACAAGTTAGCATCGAAATAACCGCGGTATTATTGATATCCGAATTCAATTTCTTAGTATAGAATTCGAGTCTTAATGGTGTGCATCACCTTGTTCATCTCTTCAAGCAGTTTATCATCGTGATGCTTGTCTATATCCAGCACTACATATCCGACTCTTTCATTTGTTTTGAGGTACTGTCCTAAAATATTGATATCCATATCCGAGAGACAGCGGTTAATTTCCGACAGAACACCCGGCTTGTTTTCGTGGATATGCAAAATACGGTGTGCATTGTTTTGAACCGGAAGATTGAGTGGGGGCAGGGAGTGAGAACCAACTGTTGTGCCGTTATCCACCAGCTGAATAAGTTTTGTTGCAGTGTCTATTCCAATATTATACTGAGCTTCCTGTGTTGATCCTCCAATGTGAGGTGTTAATATGACGTTCGGAATATTTTGCAATTCAGATGCGAAAGGCTCTCCTTTTGATTCAGGTTCTTTAGGGTACACATCAATCCCTGCACCTGAAAGATGGCCTGATTGAATAGAATTTTTCAGAGCAGTGATATCTACCACAGATCCGCGCGAGAGGTTAAGCAGAATACTCCCCTTTTTCATCTTTGCCAGTTTATCTGCTTTCATCAACATATTTGTAACCGGAGTTGCCGGCACATGCAAGGTCACAATATCTGATACTTCGAGAAGTTCATCCAGCGATTCCATTCTTGTAGCATTGCCCATCGGCAACTTGGGTTCAATATCGTAGTAGAGTACGTTCAGACCCATATTTTCAGCCAGAACAGAAACCTGCGATCCGATATGTCCATACCCGATAATCCCAATATTTTTTCCCCTAACCTCGAAACTTTCGTGTGCATCTTTCAGCCATACACCCTCGTGAGCTTTCTTGTCTCTGAGAGGTATTCCTCGCATCAGCATTACAGATTCTGCTATCACCAGTTCTGCCACTGACCGGGTATTTGAATATGGAGAGTTAAAAACCGTAACGCCGGCCATCGTTGCCGCATCAAGATCCACCTGATTTGTCCCAATACAAAAACAGCCGATCGCTTTTAGTTTTGACGCTTTTTTTAAGACTTTTTCCGTGATTTGTGTTTTGGAACGAATCCCAATAACCTGAACATTTTCAATGTTATCGAGCAGCTCCTCTTCACTCCAAGCCACATCATGAGTCTCGATATTGGTAAAGTGGTGTTTTCTGAAGATCTCTTCTGCTATTGGATGAACTCCCTCAAGCAGCAGGATTTTAATATTATCTTTCGGATAAGAGAGATTTTCTTTGGCTTCTTTCATAAAAAAGTACAGATGGGTTATTAAATATCAGGTGTGAAGGTAAAAAAGATTTATGTTTAAATAAGATCAGAGTCAGGATCAGAAACAGGATAACTCAACAAAAACAAGTACAGTACATATGGAGCCGCAAAACTACTTTTCATGTTGGATAGCACACAGAAATAATCAAGGGCTACTGTAGCATCCAAAGAATGAACTGACGCTTTACTTTGGCCATCGGCATTAGACGAAAGATCACCTAATTTCACAATTTATCAGCTCAATTTTAAATTTTTTCTACGCCCATAAACGGCTGCAGGACCTCAGGCACATTTACGTCGCCCTCTGCAGTTTGATAGGTCTCCAGAATTGCGGCAACTACCCTCGGCAGCGCCAGGCCTGATCCATTAAGAGTGTGTGCTATCTCAATTTTCCCTTTATCATCTCGGTAACGAAGCTGCATCCGGCGAGCCTGAAATGAGCCAAAATCAGAACAGGAACTCACCTCAAGCCACCGCTGCTGGCCGGGGCTCCATACTTCCAGATCGTATTTCTTGCTTTGCGTAAATCCCATGTCACCGGTGCACATCAACAAGGTTCTGTACGGCAGATTAAGTTTTTCAAGCAGAGATTCTGCATGCTCACGCAGCAACTCCAGCTCATTTTTTGAATCATTCGGGTGAACAATTTTCACCAGCTCCACTTTATCAAACTGATGAAGACGATTAAGCCCGCGCACATCCTTGCCATAACTGCCGGCCTCACGCCGCCAGCATGGCGTGTGCGCCACGTATTTAACGGGTAGATTTTTCAGATCAATAATTTCGTCCCGGTGAAAATTTGTAACAGAAACTTCAGCAGTCGGTATCACATAAAACTGGTCCCGCTGAATTTCGTACATCATATCCTCTTTGTCCGGAATTTGGCCGGTTCCCCTCGCTGAATCCGCATTTACAAAGTAAGGAGTCTGCATTTCGGTGTATCGAGCTCTGTTCGCCTCTGATATGAAAAAGTTAATCAGTGCCCTCTGCAGCGAAGCCAGCTTGCCCAGGTAAAACGGAAAACCGGCTCCCGTTACTTTCGATCCGCGATCAAAATCGAGCCATTTCTTTTTCTCAGCAAGATCCCAGTGGGGAATTTTACCATTCTGTTCAGCCTGTACACCCCAGGTTTTAAAAATCTCATTATCCTCTTCTGTGTGTCCGACCGGAACAGTAGAGTCAGGTACATTTGGGATTTTGTATAGCAAGAGATCCAGCTCCGCGCGCAGATCTGTAACAGACTGTTCCAACTCTTTAATTTTTTCTTTGCTCTCACCGGTCTCTTTTATAATCTGTTGAGCCTCCTCTTTCTTCCCCTGCCCCATCAGTTTACCAATCTCTTTTGAGCGGGCATTGCTGTCTGCCCTTAACCGGTCGGCTTCCGTCACAGCTTTTCGCCACTCATCATCTTTTGCGATAGCTTTATCTACAATTTCAACGTTTTTCTCACCTTTATGAACCATTCCCTCTTTTACAAGATTCTCATTTTCGCGAATAAAAGTGATATCCAGCATAACTTATAATCTACATTTTTTCCTAATTTCAGAAGAAGCCCAAAGATAATGGTGATCCTAGCATGAATGAAATTTTTTTAAACTAATTTCGAACCTGTATTCCGATCGCTTTAACATTTCTTATCAAGAAATTCTGCTGAATTTTTCCTAATTTATTTAAGATAAACTCTACACCGTTTAGAACTTTTAGGTTACTTACTTCATTATGGGCAATCAACTCGACGAGACAGACATTAAAATTCTTAACCATCTGCAAAAAGATGGCAGAGCTCAAAGAAATACGATAGCGGACATTGTACATCTTTCCGTTCCATCCGTATCTGAAAGGATGCGTAAACTGGAGCAGAGAGGCTTAATTTCGGAGTACAATGCTATTCTAAACTCAAAGAATTTCAACTTCGATATCACAGCCTTTATTTTTGTAGAGGTAGATGGCTCTGAAAAATATACCAAGTTTGTCGACTTGGTATCAGAGCACCCGGAAGTGCTTGAATGCCATTCTATTACGGGCGACGGATCCCATATTTTAAAAGTCCGCACAAAAAACACGGAGTCTTTCGAAAAGTTTCTCTCGCTCATACAGTCGTGGGATGGCGTTACACGCACCCGTTCAAACATTGTGCTCAGCAGTTTTAAAGAGACGCGAACATTACCTATTGAAAGAACTGTAAATATAAAAAAATAGGGAATACACTACGTGCCACTGTTTCTTTCGGTACTGTTTACACTCCTTACATTTGCGAATATTACTCCTGACACAGATCAGCCGAATCAGCACCGCCTTGTGCTATCCTTTGTATCCGATGGTTTTGTTCCATCAGAGCAGCAACTGGCGGTTGCAGAAGGTCTGAATATGACACTTTTTGAGGTTTCAGAGCCCTCTCAGGTATCATCCTTCTCTGATCGCCAATACAGCTACCTGCTAGCTATTGGCCCCGAGTTTCAAGTCCCCGGCCAGCTATCGCATAATCTTTCTGCTGTAGCAGATGATATGCTCCGGACTTATCGTGATTTTGAGCGGATAATCCCCGGTAAAATTGCCGCAGTGGGTGCCATGCGGTATCCGTTTGAAAGCTATCCAAACTTTATTGAAACAGCTGAGGCTTTGTCTGACACACTTCTGACTGAAATTACGGTGCCGCTCTATTTGCAATCTGCCGGTTATCCGGTTAACAACAGGCCATATGGATTCAACTTTACTTCAGTACGTGCACATCCCGAACAGTCTCAGCATATCGATCGGTCAGTGGTCCACTTCGTCCCTTCAGATGATCTGAATGCCACCTTTTCATCGCTAAACCAGACGATGGACTACCTGCTCAACTATGATGAGTCTATTCTGATTCTTCCTGCCTCCTGGTTCTTTTCGCAGCTTGAAAGACAAAGTGATCTCCGCCATTTGTTTACGGATCATATGTCAGGCAATTCAGTTGTGCTGCCGCTGCCGTCTGAAGAATCCCAGCCCCCCTATTTCAATTGGAGCATTGTACTGCTCTTTCTCATTTGGGGTAGTTTTGCTCTTCATTTTCGCTACCAGCCAATCTACGGACAGTCTGTGATACGCTACTTTTCCAACCACAGTTTTTTTGTTGATGATGTGATGGAGCACCGACTTCGCAATGTTCTACCCGGCATAGTTCTACTCATGCAGCACGCACTCCTGACCGGCCTGTTTGTGTACGCGTCAATGGAGGTTATGGTGACTAAATTGGGTCTGGAGGTTCTAAATTTCCATTTTCCCGGGATCATGCTCTTTGCAAACCCGCTCTTTTCTCTCTTTATGGCAGGTGTAGCTACTGCTTTGTTATTGCAAGCGATATCCGCTTTATGGATCTATTTTTCCAACAAGGAGCTAACTGCATTCAGCCAGGTATTAAATCTTTATAGCTGGCCGCTGCACTTAAACCTGCTTGTTGTAACATTTCTTATTGTATTCAATCAGATGGGATTCAGTGAAATCCTCATTTTAGTACTTGCCGGACTTTTTATAATCATTTGGTTCTTCAGCTTTAACATTGCCGCGATTGATAGCACAAAGCTACTGGAAACAACCGGTGCCAAGATTCTGTTTCTTTCCCTTACCGTTGGCTTGCATATTGTTCTATTGCTGGGAGTGTTAACCTACTTTCTGTACACACCTTCAGTGATCGAGCCCATTCTATTTGCTATAGACGTTCCGTAACAAAAAGCGTTCCCATCGACCTGGTAGAGTCCGGAGCGGAGCGACGGTCCTGCCAGAGTCGCGGAGCTCATGTGCAAGCTATCCAGATTTGAAAGTTCTTCCATATGAAACTTCACCATCAACTCTACCAGGAGTTCCGAACAGCACGGAACACTCTGGCAGGTTGATGACCTACACAATCTGTTTTCTTAAACGAGCCACGGGGATCTGGAGCTGTTCCCGATATTTGCTTACGGTACGGCGGGCAACTTTATAGCCTTTCTCTTTTAGAAGATCAGTGAGCGCCTGATCGCTCAGCGGTTTCTGTTTATCCTCATTATCGATAATCTCTTGCAGGTAATTTTTCACTTCCCTGTTCGATACATCCTCCCCGCTTTCGGTTTGAAGCCCTTCACTAAAAAAATATTTCAGCTCAAATACACCAAAATTTGTCTGAACATATTTTCCATTCACAACTCGCGAAACGGTTGAAATATCCATTTTTATACGCTCAGCCACATCTTTCAAAATCATCGGCCTCAATCCCTCGCCATATTTGAAAAACTCCTCCTGTAGAGATACAATAGTTCTCATCGTATTCATCAGCGTATTTTGCCTCTGGATAATAGAATCGATGAACCACTGTGCAGATTCAACTTTATCCTTTATAAACCGTTTAGCCTGCTTATCGGTCGACTCTTTATCGGATTTATCTTTAAGGCTGCTCCACATCTGTTTATATTCCGGAGAAATTCGCAGAGGCGGAACATTTCTGCGATTCAGACGGATCACAAACTCACCATCTTCACCCTCTTTTTCTGACGGCTCATAATAGACTTCAAAATCGGGTTCTATATAGTGTTGGCTATCCTCATCGGGATGAACAACCGCACCCGGCTTGGGATCGAGAGATCGTATCAGTTCAAATGCATCGTTCAGTTCTTCATCATCGATATCAAGACTCTTCTTGAGCTTTGAGAAGTGTTTCTTTTCAAATGATTCCCAATACTCTTTCACTATTTTAAGTGCATTTCTTTGGGTGTCGCTCTTCTTTTTAATATTGCTGATCTGACATTTCAGACAGTCCCGCAAATCGCGTGAAGCAATTCCGATCGGATCCAGCTGCTGAATCTGTTTCCTTACGACTTCAATGTCATTAGCGTCTACAAGAACTCCCTGGTTGAACGCAATATTATCGACCACGGCCTCCGTATCTCTGCGAAAATAGCCGTCTTCATCAAGTGATCCCAGAATTTGATCTGCTATAAGCTGCTGATCTTCGGTGAGATCAAGCAGCGACACCTGTTGCTCAAGTTCTTCAAGCAGTGATTCGTGATAGGGGTCGGGAATGTCTTTCCATTCCTCGTTTGACATGCCACTGTAGGAGTTTCCCTCGTACTCGGTGTTGTGCATGAACGAGTCCCAGTCGACTTCATCGTGCTGATCTACCGGTTCAACCTCGTCTGATTTCTCCTCTTTTTTATCCCAGTCCTGCTCATTCTCCTGAAGAGTTTCCTCGAGGTGATCGCTGTCGTCCTCCTCCAAAACAGGATTCATTTCAATCTCTTCTTTCACACGCTGCTCAATTCCAATCGTAGGGAGCTGGAGCAGCTTTATAAACTGAATCTGCTGCGGAGACAGCTTTTGCTGAAGGCTTTGACTCTGTTTAAGATTTTGTCCGGTTTTTATCATAATTCATCTCCACCCCGCAGCTCTTCACAAGCCGTCGCAAATTCACCATACCACTCAGAACCGTATCTTCTCTTAAGCGCTCTTTCCAGAAAATCAGAAAGATATATGCCGTTTTGCAATCCGTTATCGCAGCCGGCTGAACACATATCAGGAATATATTCAAAATTTGCGAACTCCATGCCCGAAATCTTCTTCAGCCGTATCGGATAGAGGTGACAGCTCAGAGGTTTTTCCCAGTTTATTTCGCCCCTATAGTACGCATTTTGAATAGCGCACATGGCAACGTCATTCTCATCTTTTTCAACAAAAACGCAGTCGCTGTTGTTCACGCATGTGATTTCAAGTTGTCCTTTCGAATCCTTCTGAACAACGCCATTTTCATTCACCGCTCTGCGTGCATCTGGTGTCAGCCTGTCTTTTAGCAATCCATACGCTTTCCTCAAAATGGGGACCTCCCCTTTATCAACCGGAGCACCGGCATCCCCAACCACACAGCACGCGCCCTTGCAGCGGCTGATATCGCAGGCAAACCGGCTAGTAGCTATATCCTCAGATAATACAACGTCTTTTACTCTAAACATGACAGAACTAAAGAATTAATAATGAAACGGCAAAATGGAAACCTATTTCAGTTCAAAATATTTCCCGGCACGCTGTTGAATCAGTCCCGCCAATTCCATTTCAAGAAGAACGTTTGCCAGTTTAAACGGTTCGGTTTCAAGTTGATCTGAGAGTTTATCTATATGCAAAGGCTCATTTTCAAGAGCAATGCATATCTCTTTCTGCTCTTCAGATAAAGACTCATTTATCCATTTTTTGGGTTTTGGATTGACCGAATCTACACTTTTTTGATCACCGCTCAGGGTCAAAGAAAGTTCAACGGTAAGATCTTCTATAGTTTGAACCAGTTTTCCCTGCCCCATTTTTAGAAGAAAATTGCCCCCCTCACCTTTCAGGTAGCCCAACTGTTGAGGCACCACAAAAACTTCCCTGTTTTGATCGAGCGCGAGTCGGGCGGTGATCATGCTGCCTCCCTTAATGCCGCTTTCAACGACCAATACGCCGTGGCTCATTCCACTGACAATTCTGTTTCGTTCAGGAAAGTTTCCGGCATCCGGTTTCGTGCCGGGCGGATATTCTGTCATTACAGCACCGCCGCTTTTCACAATCTTATCGGCCAGGCCGCGATTTCGTTCTGGATAAATCCAGTCGATTCCAGACCCCAAAACAGCTACGGTAGTGCCGCCGTTTTCCACCGTGGTTTGATGAGCTTTTGAATCAATGCCATAGGCGAGCCCGCTGTTGACAGAAAGCCCACTCTCCACAATTTTTTTAGACCACCATTCGGCCTGGTTTAGTCCGTACCTGCCCGGGTTTCGTGTGCCGACAACCGCCACTCCGGGCTTACTTAGTGCTTCAAGATTACCTTTCACCCACAGCACAACCGGCGGATCATAAATTTGTTTTAGCAGATCGGGATAGTGAGGATCGTTTTGGCTGAGAGGAAAGGCACCCAGTTTTTGGGCTTTTTCAATCTGTTTATCAACCGCATCCCAACCTTTAAAATGGATGAGATTTTTAGCCGTTCCGGGCCCTATTCCCTCAACCCTCTGTATTTCGCCCGGCGAAAGAGTGAATAACTCTTCTGCACTTCTTACATTTGTTGTCTTCAGCAGCATACGTACTGTTTTCGACCCTAAACTGGGTACTTGTAACAGTGCTATCAGCGCTCTATGATGGTTGTTCGTCTCCAATGATTTGCAGTTTTTTCCAGATATTCTCTTTCAGTTCGTCGATATTATGACCGGTTGCGGACGAGATTTCAATAATATCCACATCGTCATCATCCAGTTCAAACGGTTCATCAAGCACAAATCCTTCTTTTAAGTCAAGTTTGGTAATCGCAAGAATGCGGGGCTTATCCAGCAGATCTTCGCGATACTCTTTCAGCTCATGCAGCAGTGCGGTGTATTGATCCTTGATGTTTTCGTCGCACCCAACCAAAAATAAAAGCAGGTTGTTGCGCTCAATATGTCTTAAAAATTGAATTCCAAGCCCCTTACCCTCGTGGGCATCTTCTATGATACCGGGGATATCCGCCATCACAAAACTCCTGTAATCCGGATAGGTTACAACGCCCAGATTGGGTTCCAGCGTAGTAAAGGGATAGTCAGCAACCTTTGGTCGTGCTTCTGATAAAGCGGAGAGCAGCGTGCTTTTACCTGCGTTGGGAAAACCAACCAGACCCACATCGGCAATCAGTTTGAGCTCTAGTTCAATAGCTCGTTCTTCGCCCTGACGACCTTCCTGAGCGTGATGAGGAGTTTGATTGGTAGACGTTTTAAAGTGCCAGTTACCAAGGCCGCCCTGACCACCCTTCGCAACCACAAGCTTCTCTTCGTGAGCGGTAATCTCACCGAGTCGTTCTTTGGTATCTGCATCGTATACAACGGTACCGAGCGGAACCTCTAAATTTTCTTTTTTACCGTTGCGACCCGTTTTACGCGATGTATGGCCATCTTTACCATGTTCCGCTTTCACATATTTCCGATAGCGAAGATCAAGAAGTGTATTTAATTGAGAATTACCGATCAAAATTACGTCGCCGCCCTGCCCGCCGTCGCCGCCATCCGGCCCGCCTTTGGGCACATACTTCTCGCGCCTGAAATGGGACATACCGCTGCCGCCATTTCCTGCCGTTACATAAATTTTTGCGTAGTCAGCAAATCTCATCTTAATCCGGGTATTTAATAAGTTGATCACAAAGACGAGCTGCCTGCCCGTCGGTTCAGCAAATCATTTGCAAATAAAATTCTACTTCTTCGGCTTCTTCGTCACCATTCTCAACAGACGAGCCACCCTGTTTTTCATTTTCTGACGCGGAACTATAAAGTCAAGAAATCCGTGTTCCAGCAGATACTCTGACGTTTGAAATCCATCCGGCAGATCTTGCCCAATTGTTTGACGAATAACTCGCGGACCAGCAAATCCAATGAGAGCACCCGGTTCAGATATATTAAAATCCCCGAGCATAGCAAAACTTGCGGTTACTCCACCGGTCGTTGGGTTGGTCATAATTGAAATGTAGGGTACTCCCGCTTTCTCCAGGCGCGCAAGCTTAGCAGATGTTTTTGCCATTTGCATCAGACTCAGCACACTTTCCATCATTCGGGCACCGCCTGATTGCGAGATAATCATCAGCGGGCGTTTCTCCGCAAGTGCAGTATCGATTGCCAAAGCGAGTCTTTCGCCAACAACAGAACCCATACTTCCGCCAATAAACGAAAAGTCCATGGCGGCAATCACTACATCCAGTTTATCCAGTTTTCCGGTACCCACCCGACAGGCATCGCTTAAACCCGACTTTTCCTGCGTTGCTTTCAGACGATCTTTATACTTTTTCCGGTCTTCAAAGTTGAGTGGATCCGACGGAAGAATATCGTTGCCAATCTCTTTGTATTCACCATCATCAAACAGGAACGAAAAATACTCTTTACTGCCAATTCTAAAGTGGTATCCGCTTATCGGATCTACCCAAAGATTATCCTCGAGTTCGCGCCTGTGTATGGTCTCTCCCGTCGTGGGGACTTTGACCCAAACGCCTTCCGGCATGTCTTTCTTTTTATCGGTCTGTATATTGGAATCTTTTCGTTTAAACCAAGCCATTCTTCTGTATTAAATTCATGATAATTTGTTAAAATAACGATTCTGCCATCAAGCAAAAAAATTATCGTATTTATTTTGTGCTTACTTCGTCGGATGAGGGGATCTTCATCGGATGAATTCGCTTCATCCGATGAATCGCTCGGGC
>CAZXYQ010000042.1:0-19681 GCA_964644975.1 uncultured Rhodohalobacter sp. | reverse complement strand
GCCTCATTAGGAGAAGCAAAATGCTGCACAAAGAACGAGGTTGTTGATGCAACCCGATTCGTATTTTGCGCTGTTTCAAATGTTGTGTTGGTCATCAGTCCCTGTATCGGTGCCGATGTGGGATTATTTGGATCTTCATTAATATCGAGATAGTCGCTACACCCCAATACCATGAAGATGCTCAAAACAGAAACTAAAAGTAGCTTGTTTAAATATTTCATTGGATTATACCTCATGGATTAAAAGGAGAAATTTAAAGAGAAAATCAGGCTTCTGGTGCCAGGATAAGCAAGGTCAACCAGACCAATAAGGTTACTTCCTGAGCTGTTAAACGCTTCGGGATCGTACTGCGAAAATGGAGTCCACAAAAGTATATTATTTGCTGTAACTCCGGCACGTACAGATCGGAAGGGTAAATTGTCGAGCACACTTTCAGAAAGTGAATAACCCAGTCCAAGGCTTCTTAGCTTAATGTAAGATGCATCTTCAACGGACTCTTCAATTACTACGCGATACGTATTTCTGTGATAGCCTGCGCCGTAATTCCGACCGGTTTCGGGATCTTCGCCCTGTCCAAGCCACACTTCCTGCGTGTTTCGTGATCCATCGGCTAATACGCCGTCAAAGACAACTCTGTCTTCGCGGTTGAGTGTGTTTTCGGTATGACCAAAAGCAGAATCCCAGTTATCGAGCTTGTTATATTTATCAACGCCCATCACAAAGTCTACATTGACGTTAAAGTCCCAGTTTCTGTAATTAATCACGTTGCCGATATTCATACTCCAGTCAGGAGTGGCATCGCCAACAATCTTACTGCTATTATTCACTACCGGGAATCCATCATCTCCAATAACGATGGGTAAACTTTTATCCACTACGTCTGAATCCGGATCAGCTCCAAATCTTTCGTAGCTTGTTCCCCAAATGGCGCCGTAGGACTGGCCGGGTACAAGCTGCATGAACGGATTGTTTATGTAGGCAGATATATTTCCAAGAAATATGGCATCCACACCATCTCTGATGGATTTCACCTCATTTCGGTTGAGTGTGAAGTTAGACGTGAAGTTCCACTGAAAGTTCTGCTGTTGGATAGGGGTTGCCCGAAGTGTTAATTCGATTCCTCTGTTTTCAATTTCACCGGCATTTGTAATGAAGCGTGATGAGCCTGTTGCGTTTGAAACGGGAACAGGAATTATCATGTCTTCACTATTTGCGCGATACAAAGTCAGGTCGAGACCAAGCCTGTTTTGCAGAAAGCGCAGATCGAATCCAACTTCCTGAGAAGTGGTTCGCTCAGGCCGTAGTTCGGGAGAGGCAATCGTTGCTCCTTTGGTAAATCCTGTAGTTCCCTGTATTGGATAAATGCCGGGAGCTACAAAAACACCAACTGTAGAATATGGAGGCGCGTCTTTACCCACCTCAGCGTAAGAGGCTCTTAATTTGGCGTATGTAAGCCAGTCGGGAGTTTCAAAAAGATCACTCACTACCGCGCCAAGGCTTATAGAAGGGTAGAAGAACGATCGGTTCTCCTCGGGCAGCGTGGATGTCCAGTCGTTACGTCCGGTAATATTGAGATAAACAATATCACGCCAATCAATATTTAAATCACCATAAACGCCAATGAGTCTTCGCTCATTGAGTGACTGAGCATTACTAATATTCGTTGCATTGCTGAAATGATTAAACCTTGGGACCACAAATCCTTCACCCCGTGCTCGTACCAGATCCGTAGAGCGGTCGAATATATCATTACCCACGCGAAGCGTCATTCCAAAATCCTGTGAAAGATCGGCTGCGATATTCAGTGCAAGGTTTGAAGTAAGATCTCTGCTGGTGATGCGAGTCTCTTCAATGAACCCGTCAACATTGCTCCAGACAAACTCATTTTCAAGACCTAAAGGGCCGGGCGTAATTTCAGTTCGTCTGTCTGAGTATGTGTCAAGACCGATAAGGTATTCCAGGCTGATCCAATCGGCAAACTGATAGGAAGAGCGGATATTTCCGATAACTCGGTTTACATCGTCTTCGTAGGTGTTGGTGTTGGCGTCATAGACGGGATTCCGGCCGCTACCTCTTCCATCACGGCTGTCAGATTTCATCGTGCCATCCTCATGTCTCCAGTTTGTAACATCTGCACTGGTGTTCCAGTAAGAGAGTCGTTCCATAAAGTTGATAAAAGGAACCCTGCTGCCGCCTGAATTAATGTAGTTTGCACTTGCGGCAACCGTAAGCGGTCCCTGGAAAAGCTCACCTGATAACCGGATGGATGTGCGCTCAAAGTCGTTATTCGGAATAATTCCGCGGTTTTGAGAATTTGAAGCAGATGCAAAGAAAGTTGCGGATTCGGTTCCTCCTGAGATATTAACGGAATTATTAACACCAATTCCGGTTCTCATTGAATTCTCCCAGTTATTAAAATACTGCAGATCAGGAGTTTCACTAAAAGGGGCTCCCCATGAGGGCCAGAAGCCGTCAGGTGCAGATGAAAATCCAAAACCGGGTCCATAAACACTTTGATAGTCAGGTCGGTTTACGACGTCTTCCCGGCTAATCTGATGTGAGAAATTAACTCTTACATCTCCGGCCTCACCCTGTTTGGTGGTAATCAGTACGGCACCATTGGCCGCCCGAACACCATATAGAGCTGTGGCTGGGGCACTTTTCAAAACTGAAATTGATTCTATGTCATCTGGATTGATGTCAATTGACCGGTTGGACATTCCGCGAGCTCTTCCCGACGATTCTATTGTAGAGTTGTCGATAGGAACACCATCAACCACGAAAAGCGGCTGGTTGTCTGCGGTTGGATCAAGAGAGTTAAATCCACGGATAAAGATCTGAGACCCTTTACCGGCTCCACCTCCGCGATTTACTTGTACACCGGATACCTGCCCCTGGAGAGCGTCCAGGACATTACCGCTTCCTGTACGTGAAATTTGCTCAGAAGAAACATCCTGAATAGAGTACCCAATGGCTCTTCTGTCTCGCTCAACACCAAAAGCTGTAACTACAACATCGCCAAGCTCAAGCGTTGATTCAGTCAGCTCAATGTTCAGGACTGTTTCCCGGCCATCATTTATCGTAATTTGTTCCCGGTAAGTATTGTAACCTATATATCTTGCTTCAAGTGTGTAATCACCTGCTGGTACATCTGTGAATTCGAATGTCCCATCGGTACCTGTGGCCATTCCTAAGTTTAGGTCTGTGATTACAACATTTACTCCGATAAGCAAGTCGCCTGTATCGCTGTCAGTAACTGTCCCCGTTAGGGCTCCCTGAGCAACTCCCTGAACTGCCATCAGTAAACCGCTGACACAGCAGAGGAGTGACATGAAAATAGTTCGTATCTGTTTGTTCTTCATATAGATTTAAATTTAAAATTTATGTAGCCGGCAGATCTGATAATCAGATTGTTTGAAGGACTGTAGCTACACCCATTGTCTGGTGCTTGTATTTTTGATGTAAGTATATTAAAAGTATGTAAGTGGCGAATACAATTTACGATTACGAGGTGAAAGTTCAACTTTAGAAACAGATCAGACAAAAATTATCTAGATGCGCTAATATGAATTGATGCCTGAATATAATGATTGAATTGATTATAGATAAGAGTTTTTAATTCTTATTACAGGTTGCTATTGATACCTGAAGAGTGGATTTTCAATCGATTCGAAATAAACGTACACGATAATCATGAAAAATTCCACGTTTCTTTGTCTAATATTTTTCGGTCTCCTTTTGCTATCCTGCCATCCGACAGAAGCAATTATGGAATCGGCTCCTGATACAGAAGAGGTGACGGCTCTTGAGCAGATGTTTGATGAATCGGATGTCTTTTCAGAAAGCCTGACCGGTTTCGTACTATACGATCCCGAATCGGAGACCATTCTTCACGATAGAGACGCGAACCGGTTTTTTACGCCCGCATCCAATACAAAAATATTGACGCTCTACGCATCTCTGAATGCACTGCCTGATACTCTTGCTTCACTCCATTATGCCGTACAGAACGACACGCTTTACTTTCGCGGGAGCGGAGACCCCTCATTTTTGAACCCAAACTTTGAATTTTATGAAGCGTACCAATTTCTGAAAGATCGTGAAGAGGTTTTGGTGTACGACGACAGCCACTACGAGGATGAACATTTTGGTTCCGGCTGGTCGTGGAACTGGTATCCGGCCGCTTATGCTCCCGAAAAAAGTCCGTTCCCTATGTACGGAAATATGATGCGGCTGCAGGCACAGCAGGTTGCACTTGTGATGCTGAACGATGAGACCCCGGTTGAGCCCGCATATTTTGAGCGATTTATCAATCAAAAAGAGTGGGACGGTGATCAGCTCGAGCTGGTAACCCGGGATTTTAGAACGAATGAGATTTCCTATGTGCCAAAATCAGATACGGCAAGACAGGAACGAAATATACCCTTTGTATACGACCGTGAGCTTATAGCCGATCTTCTGGCAGATACGCTCAGCCGGGACGTTCAGCTATTAAATGGCCAAAGCCCGGAGTACAATTCAACGCTATTTGCTACACCGGCTAAACCGCTCTATGAGCGAATGATGGTTATAAGTGATAACCTGATTGCAGAACAACTAATGTTGATGATATCCGATCAAGAGTTTGGGCGGATGAATACCGCGCGGGCGATTTCACATTCTATAAACAATTTTATGGACGATCTGCCAGACCGACCTCGCTGGGCTGATGGATCCGGCCTGACACGCTATAACCTGATCACTCCGTATACAACCGTACTGCTGCTCGAAAAACTCTACGATATGCTTGGAAGGGAAGAGACTCTCTCCCTGTTCCCTGCCGGGGGTGTAAGCGGAACCATCAGCGGGCGATACCGCTCTCCGGAAGGTCAGCCGCCATTTGTATATGCAAAAACCGGAACCTTAAGAAACAATACCAGCCTGAGCGGCTATCTCTTTACAGACTCCGGGCGCAGACTTACCTTCAGTTTTCACAATAACAATTACGTGGTTGGAAATAATGCAATGCGAAACGAGATGGAAAGAGTTTTGCATTATATACGAGAAAACTATTGAATCTGAGTTCGATTGTAAATCTTTATTGTAAAAGTCCCCCTTAAAAAAGGGGGATTGAGGGGGATGTACATCAGGTTTTAATATCGATGGACACCCCTCTCCCCGAACGCTTTCGGGGCCCCTTGTTAGGGGAGAATTCTTTTTAAATAATTCAAGAAGATTATTAATCGAACTCAGCTTAGAAGCGAAATAGCGATAACAGATATCTATATTTTTCAATACATTTTGCCAACATCCTAAAAACAGATCTCCCAGATATGACCGACCGATTCTTTTCATTTTTTGCTGCCAACCTTTTTTTGTTACTTTTAATATCGTCATCGCTGCAGGGTATAGTTCACGCTCAGGATACGCTCACTGAATCGGATTATGAGCGGGCTGAGCAGATGCTGAGCTGGAATCTTTCCGATAAGGTATATAGCAATTCAGTGTCTCCGAACTGGGTTGGCGAGCACCACTTCTGGTACAGAGTCACGACGCGTCGCGGAGTGGAGTACATCTTGATTGACGCTGCTTCACAAACAAGAAACGAAGCATTTAATCACGAACGGCTTGCTGCAGAAATGAGCCGAATTACAGATCTGGACCTGGAGCCGTGGGATTTGAGAATTACCAATATTGATTTCGAAGAAAATTTCGACACGCTGCTGTTTGAGTTCAGGGGAGATCACTGGAGCTGTTCTCTGCAATCATACCGTTGTGAAGTGGAAGATTTGCAGAGTTATTTCGTTCCGATGTCGGTAACTTCTCCGGACGGAAAGTGGGCGGCCTATCAAAAAGAGCACAATTTGTGGGTCAGAAATCTGGAAACAGGAGACGATATTCAGCTCACCACGGAGGGTGAAGAGCACTACGGTTTTGGTACGAATAACCATGGATGGACGAGAAGCGAACGGCCAATATTGAAATGGTCACCCGATTCAAAGCGAATTGCTACATTCCGTCAAGACGACCGTGAAGTAGGAAAGATGGTGTTATGGAGAACTGAGACCGGACGTCCTGAAGCGGATATCTGGCCGTATGCGCTTCCGGGTGATACGATTGTCCCGATGCTGGAACGGGTTGTGCTGGATGTGGAGTCACGCGAAAAAGTCTGGCTTGATACAGAGCCCGATCATCACCGTTCATCAAATTGCTGCGGGCTGGTTCGGGGTCAGGATTGGACCGATACCGAGTGGAGTGAGGATGGAAAACTGCTCGCTTTTGTATCTACCTCACGTGATTATAAAGATGTAAAACTGCGTATAGCAGATCCTGAGACCGGCTCTGTAAGGGAGATATTTCAGGACAGAGACGAAATTTTCTTTGAGTCTAATCTTACGTCACGGGGCATTCCCAACTGGAGAGTTTTACACGACAGTAATGAATTTATCTGGTTTAACCGCAGCGATAATTGGGGGCACCTTTACCTCTTTGGTCTGGATAGCGGTGAGCTGAAAAATCGCATTACCGGTGGAGACTGGAATGTGGTTGATATCTTACATGTGAACGAAGAGGATCGGACGATACTATTTACCGCGGTAGCTGCCGAGGAAGGCCGCGATCCTTATCAAGAGTATCTCTACAGAATTGATTTCGACGGTTCCGGAATGGAGCTTCTCACCAGCGAGGAAGCGCACCACACCGTGAGTTTAAGTCCGGATCGCTCCTACATAGTTGATACGTATAGTGACTTTGTAACACCTCAAAAAACGGTTTTGCGCGATGCTAATGGGAGCTTCCTTATGACTCTGGAGGAAGCTGATATTGAAGATCTGCTGGCAACCGGGTGGCAAAAACCGATTCCATTCAGCACAAAGGCAAGAGATGGTGAGACCGATATCTACGGTATTATGATGCTTCCGTCTGATTTTGATGAAAACAAATCCTACCCAATTGTAAACGCAATTTACCCCGGACCGCAGGCAGGCAGTGTAGGAAGCCGGCACTTTTCTGCAACACGAAGGGGGCAGGCGCAGGCACTGGCTGAACTCGGGTTTGTGGTTGTTGCAATAGATGCGCTTGGAAGCAGTCCAATACGTTCCAGGGAGTTCCACACCGCGTACGCCGGTGATATGATCGATAACGGTTTGCCGGATCAGATTGCCGCAATGCGTCAGCTTGCCGGTGAGCACTCTTTTATAGATATCGACCGGGCGGGAATATATGGCCACTCCGGCGGCGGGTTTGCAACGGCTGCGGCACTGACAATGCACCCTGACTTTTTTAAAGTGGGTGTTTCCGGCGCGGGTAATCACGACAACAGGAACTATACCTACTACTGGGGCGAAAAATACCAGGGGCTCCTGGAAGAAAAGAACGGCAGCGATAACTACGAGCAATCAGCGATCCAGCTGCAGGCCGAAAATCTGCAAGGTAAACTACTCATCACCTACGGCTCGATGGATACCAATGTACACCCCGGCGGGACACTCCTTTTTGTGGATGAACTGATTCGCCATAATAAAGATTTCGACCTGATTGTGATGCCAAATCGCGGTCATGGATATGCAAACGAACCCTACAACATCCGGCGAACATGGGACTATTTCGTAGAGCACCTGGCCGGCAAAACACCACCGGCAGAGTATCGCATCAGCCGATAGGAACAGCTTTATAAAAAATCATCCCCCGTGAAAATTTCCCGGCGGGGCTTCTAAAGTCAATAATTATAATCGAACTCAGCCTTTAAGTACAAAGAACGTGTCTTATGGAGACAACCGTTATTTACGAAATCATTGGCTATGTAGCATCGGTTCTGGTTGCCGTGTCGCTGATGATGAGCAAAATTGTTCAGCTTCGCGTAGTGAACTTAATCGGTGCGGCCACCTTTTCACTCTATGGTTTTTTGATTGGCTCTATACCGGTAGCCGGGATGAACGGCTTCATCGTTCTGATTAATATCTATTACCTGGTTCAGATATTTGGCTCCAGTGAATATTTCAAAATCTTGAACGTAAATACCGGAAGTGAGTATTTGAATGAATTTTTAAGCTTCTATTCAGAACAGATTAAAGAATTTCAGCCCGATTTCGGTGAAAGCCCTGTAGAATCAGATCTGAATATATTTGTGTTGCGTGATATGGTTCCGGCAGGGGTTTTAATTGGAAACCTTAATCAGAACGGCGTTCTGGATGTCAAACTCGATTTTGTAGTGCCTAGCTACCGCGACTTTAAAATCGGGAGTTTTCTGTTCGAACAGAATAAAGATTACTTCAAAGATAATGGGATTCATGAGGTGGTTACAAAACCCGGGAATAGTAAACATAATCGCTACCTGGAAGAGATGGGATTCCAGCTTGATCAAAAAGAAGGGGAGTTATACAAGCTCTCGCTATAGACAAACATTCAAAAAAAATCTGTAGTTAGGTCAAAAATAGAATAGAAGACTCAAATGGCAGTACAGGGTCTATAAAAAAAATTAGCAGTTCTCCGGTCAAGAAGAACTGCTAAATATCATCTACAGACGGCTATTACCCCATTTGTATAAGTAACATAACTGTAGAAAACACTTATAGCAATAAGTGTATATTGGTAATTTAACTACGTAAAAATACGTAGTAACTGATTTATGGCTGATGATAAATAGTGCGCAGATTACCGTTTAACTGCGCCCAGCCTGTGTTCATCTTTTTCTGAAAGGCCTGAATTTAGAAATTCTCCCCTTTTTCCAGCGCATATCGCACCAGACCGGCCGTGTTTCTAATATCAAGCTTTTGCATCAGGTTTGATCTGTGAGTCTCTACCGTTCGGGGACTGATATAAAGCCGCTTTGCGATTTCAGAGCTTGTAAGTCCTTTAACGATGAGCGATAAAACTTCTTTTTCTCTCTTCGTGATAGACCTCTGTACGCCATCCGTTTGTGTGTGTCGTTTATTAGCGTAGTGTGCCACAATAGTCTTTGTGATTTTTCGGCTGAACGCCTGCTCACCTTTCGAAACAGTAAGGACGGCTTTTTCAAGTTCAGAAGCTGAAACGTGACGGGTTACGTACCCTTTTACTCCTGCATTCAGAGCCTGGTTTACATGGCCGATGTCGGAAGAACCTGAAACGATGATTACCCCGGGACTAGAATTTATTTCAATAAGGCCGGACATTAACTCCTTCAAGGAGAGATCGGGAAGAGAAGATGAAATTATGCAGATGGCGTTGGGAGTGGAGCGGTACGATTTCAACAGCTTTTTGGCAGTTGGATGCGCAAATATTTTATCAATACTGGAAGATTTCTCGAGCAGGCATACCAAGCCGCTTCTCGAAATCTCAGAACCATCTGCGATATGAATGGCGGTGGTCTTCATGATATCTCTCAAAAGGGTTTACATAGGCTAATATAATTTATTTTGGCTAAATGTAAACAGGTATGTTAAAATGTGTCTGTAAATGATATCTCAAATGAGATATAGAACAGCAAGATTAAACGGGCACTCCACAAAACCGTACGAATCCAATTGGTTTGTACTAGTTTATCAACGGCTAACTTATTGTAGCCAGCCGCAATTTGAGCGTGTTGCGGTACTTGCAGGAGAAAAGTAGAGAGCCATATGAGCGCTATTATTACGAAACCTGCAGTGAAAGCTGTACTGTGTGATGTTGCGTATATCATTAAATAGAGGCCGGTAAAAAGTTCAAGAAACATAAATGGGACTACAATAAATGAAATGTTGGTCCGGTGAGCAGTCATTTGCTCCGAATAACTCTCTCTGTTGATGTGATGGAATAAAGGGTAGTGCAGCAGCTGAATTGTCCATATCAATCCTGTCATAACAGCTGTAGAAGCGAGATGAAGAATAAAAATAGTTGTCATGGTAACCTTAGATTTGATTTCAGCATGTTGTGCTCAAACTTCAATCAGAGAGCAGATCAACAGATCTTCTAAATTAATTGATTGAAGCAGGCGAATGGTTTGCATATTGTTTATTTTAGCGTTTCTGTAAACGGAACGAAAATAATTTATTAAGTAACTGAAACAATATATGAGCTGGCTTCGCACTCACACCTGTGGTGATTTAACTATAAATAATGTTGATCAAGAGGTAATTTTAAACGGTTGGGTATCTTCAAGAAGAGATCTTGGCGGAGTGATATTTATCGATTTGAGGGATCGGTACGGAATCACACAAATTGTTTTTGATGAATCTAATAAAGAGCTTCATACAAAAGCTGAAGATTTGCGCTCCGAATATGTGATCGGCATTAAAGGAAAAGTTCTGCTTCGTGATGATGAGACCGTGAACCCCTCAATGACAACCGGTGAAGTTGAAATTGAAGTAGCAGAGCTCAACGTTTACAGCGAAGCGGAAACTACACCATTCGAGATTAAAGATGGAATTGCTACAAACGAAGAGACAAGACTTAAATATCGCTATCTGGATTTGAGGCGTCCGGAAATTCAAAGCAACCTTTTTCTGCGTTCTAAACTGTATCACACAGTTCGGTCATTCTATCACAATTACAACTTTGTAGAGGTGGAAACACCGGTATTGATGCGCTCCACCCCTGAAGGGGCCAGGGATTACCTTGTGCCAAGCCGTGTGAACGCCGGCAAATTCTTCGCCCTTCCGCAGAGCCCTCAGACGTATAAACAGCTGCTGATGGTATCGGGTATGGATCGTTATTTTCAGATTGTAAAGTGCTTCAGGGATGAAGATCTGCGGGCCGACCGTCAGCCCGAATTTACTCAGATTGACGTGGAGATGTCTTTTGTTGATGAGGAACAGATTTATGAAACGCACGAAGAGCTGATGGCAAAAATCTGGAAAGAGCATCTTGATGTAGAAATTGAGACTCCGTTTCCAAGAATGCCTTATCAGCAGGCAATTGAAACCTATGGATCCGATAAGCCGGACATCCGGTTCGATATGAAGATCAAAAATCTTTCTGATCTGCTGGAAGACTGTGGGTTTAAGATTTTCGAGAGCACAGTTAAAAAGGGTGGAAGAGTCGTTTCAATCAGTGTGCCGGGGAAAGGAGAGCTTGGTCGCGGTGCGCTTGACAGGCTCACTGAAGATGTGAAAAGAGAGACCGGAGCTGCAGGACTTATTTATATAAAAGTATCTGACGAAGGCCATCTTTGCAGCGTCGGAAAATTTTTGACGGACGGTACTGTACAGAAGCTGGTTGATCGTTCAGAGGCTGAAAAAGGTGATTTGATTCTGATACTGGCAGGGCCAAATCCGCAGGTTTATAAGCAAATGGGAATTCTGCGCCTCATGATGGGCAAAGAGCTTGAACTGATTGATCAGTCAGTTTATAACTTCCTTTGGGTAACCGACTTTCCGCTTGTGGAATGGGATAAAGAAGCAAAGCGGTATGCCGCGCTCCATCACCCGTTTACATCACCCAGGAAGGAGGATATCGAAAAGCTGGAAAAATCACCTGATGAAGTGAATGCCAGAGCGTACGATCTTGTATTAAATGGCAGTGAAATTGGCGGTGGATCTATTCGTATTCACGACTCTAAAATTCAAAACCAAATGTTTAAAGTACTCGGTATTGGCGAAGAAGAAGCACGCGAGAAGTTTGGGTTTCTGTTGGATGCATTTACATACGGAGCGCCTCCTCACGGCGGTATTGCTTTTGGACTAGATCGGATTGTGATGATTATGGCAAATGCCAACAGCCTGCGGGATGTAATTGCTTTTCCAAAAAATCAAAAAGCCCAAAGTACAATGGACCACTCTCCTAATTCTGTTGATGAGAAACAGCTGCGGGAACTCCATATAAAACTAAGAGATAACAACTAAATCACACTACATTGAAAACTGCTGGAATTGACGGTTGCAAAGCGGGCTGGATCCTGATCACATTTGATGAAGATCCGTATTATGAAGTCCTTCGAACGGATGAAGATCTCAAAAATGCGTTTATCAATTTCGACCGCCTGTTTATCGATATGCCAATTGGTCTGGAAGATGAAAACTACACCCGGGAGTGCGACCGCTTACTGCGGGAAAAACTGGGCGCAGAATATGCGGCAAGTGTGTTTAGTCCGCCAATAAGGCCGGCACTGAACTCCCCTTCGTATGTTGAAGCCAATATAGAGAGCTACGAATACACGGAGAAGAAATTGACTGTTCAGGCGTGGAATATCACTCCAAAAATACGGACAGTAGATAATTTCCTCTCTGAAGATGCAGCTCTGAAAGAGAAAGTGCTGGAGAGCCATCCTGAACTGCTCTTTATGAACTTAAACGGCGGGATGATATATCAGAAAAAGAAGACCAAGAAGGGGCTTCGGCATAGGCTCAGCCTTATTACAGAGCATGAAGAGATCGCTGATGATTTTTTTAGAGATATAAAAGAGGAATTTCGTCGCAATGAAGTTGCAGAAGACGATATTGTTGATGCCATGGCACTTGCCCTGGCTGCAAAACACTCAAAAGAGAATCCTCTGGTAACCCTTCCTGAAACTCCTCCTGTCGACTCTAAAGAACTCCCAATGGCCATACATTTCGTAAAGAGAGCTCGTTAGCAAAATATATTAATAACATGCCGGGGCTGATCCCGGCATACTTTTTTTAACTTTGCTCATTATATCTGTTTAGAGTTTTATTTATACTTCACACCGGCTTTATTGGCTCGGTTAATACCGTTAAACGCCGCAATTCTATAGGCCTCAGTAAAGGTTGGGTAGTTTAGGATGTGCTCCATAAAATAGCTGATAGTACCGTTATGGTTCATTACACTTTGTCCAAGGTGCACAAGATCTGCTGCCTGCTCTCCAATAATGTGAACGCCCAAAAGTGTTAAGTCGTCTGTTTTGAAAACCAACTTTAGAAGCCCTTCGTTAGCATGAGTGAGATCGGCCTGAGTAATGTTATTGTAATACGCGCGGCCAACGGTAACATCAATCCCCTGGTTTTTTGCATCTCTCTCAGTCAGTCCAATAGAAGAGATCTCAGGAATGGAATAAATTGCATACGGTGTAGAACCATCTAAACTGTGGTTGTGCTTATCGAACATACTGCTGGCAGCAAGTCTTCCCTGAACAAATGATGCAGAAGCCTGTGCTGGAAATCCAATAACATCGCCGGCAGCATATACTGTATCTGCAGAAGACCTGAAGCTTTTATCAACTTTAACAAATCCACCTTCATCAAGGTCAACACCGCAATTTTCGAGACCAATATTTGTTGTGTTTGGATCTTTACTGCCAATAAACAGTACATGTTCGGTTTCAACTACCTGGAGCCTATTATCGCTTTTAGTGGATTTAAAGCCGACTTCTGTACACGTTCTGAGCTTATTGTTTCTTACATGCTGAATTTCAACATTCTTAAAAAGCTGAATCGTACTGTTTTTGATGATTTTGATAACTTCAGCCTCAATCTCATCATCCAGAAAAGGAAGCATATCAGTGCGCTCAGACAGAACGGTAACCCTGGTTCCAAGGGCTGAGAAGATGGTTGCATATTCGAAGCTGATAATTCCGTTGCCAACAATCACGAGCCGGCGGGGAATGTGGGTTAGATCCAAAACAGATTCATAATCCAGAACATTTGAATGATCAATGTCAAATACCTCCGGCTTGTTAAAGCTGCTGCCCGTAGAGATTAAGATATTTTTTGTTGAATACGTCTTTATGTTGTTCAGCTGATCTTTAACCTCAACAGTGTTTTTATCTATTAATCTCCCCCATCCTCTGGCGGTTTCAATCTTATTTTTAATGAGATCGGTTTTTATCTTTTGATTCTCATTATCGAGTATGGAGCTCTTGTATTGAAGCAAATCGTCCATTTTAAACCGTTGGTACGGTTTTTGGTCTCTTTCATCACCAAATTGATCGTGAAATTTTTGAATAGAACTGGCCGCTTCACGTAACGTTTTGCTGGGAACAGTTCCCTTATTTATCCAGGTGCCTCCCAAGTGATCGTCGTTCGCTTCAACAATGAGTACACGTTTGTCGAACTTGGAACTTTGCATTGCACACGAAAACCCTGCAGGACCGCTACCTAAAATGATTACATCGTAATCGAAAGTCATGATGTCTTTTTTTTAATTGAACTTTAGAACGTTAAAATAAGATTCTATTGCTTTAAACCCATCCATTGTTTGAGGAAATATAAAAGGTATATAGACCGGATCTTCTGCAATGATCATATAGTGATATGTAAAACCAATTGTTATATAACAGCTTAAGTCAATTCTAAGCGTTTAATAGAATTGCAGGATGTTTTTGGCGCACCGAGCGTATCGATTCCCGTGCAGTGAAAGTTTACACACCGCTTCGTTTGTAAAGGGCATGCTGATGGCGAAAGGTAAATCGTCTTGCTCAACACTTTCAGGTACGTTTTCGCCGCTATGTTACCTTCGTTTTGCTGAGTAATAAATTTTGCGGTGAAATAACCGGAATAAGAGGAACGATAGTTGTAAGAAATTCAATTTTATAGGTAGAGAATACAGTGTTATATTAAATGATTGATATATAGCATCTTAGAGAAATTTTTAACAAGTAAACATAATTTAAGACAACATGGCTTACAAACTTCCCGATTTACCTTATAAACATGATGCACTAGAACCAAACATTGACAAAAAAACGATGGAAATCCATCATGGCAAGCATCATGCAGGTTACACTAAAAAAGTAAATGCTGCACTTGAAGGTCACGAATTTGCTGATCTCCCAATTGAAGAAGTGCTTCAGAGAATAAATGAAGTACCGGAAGACATCCGGCAGGGAGTTATTAACAACGGCGGTGGTTATGCCAATCATAAACTTTTCTGGACAATACTTTCACCAGATGGAGGAGGAAAACCAACCGGCGAACTCGCTGATGCTATCAAAAAAACATTTGGTAGCTTCGAGAAGTTTAAAGAAGAGTTTAGCTCTACATCTGCAGGACAATTTGGTTCTGGCTGGGGCTGGCTGTGCGTAGACAATGCCGGCAATCTTAAAGTATTGTCAACTCCAAATCAGGATAGTCCCCTGATGAACGGATTGAACCCCATTTTAGGTGTTGATGTTTGGGAGCATGCGTATTATCTGCACTACCAAAACCGACGCCCAGATTACATTTCGGCATTTTGGAATGTAGTAAATTGGAATAAAGTGAATGAACTCTACAAAGCAGCGAAGTAATATCTGCTTAGGATGATTCTGAAAAGCACCGTATTTAGAAAATGCGGTGCTTTTTTATTGGCTTAAGTCGAGCCGGTACCAACGTTCAAATTGCCCCATCCTTTGTCGAATATTAGAGCGCCTGTTGTCCGCAGACTGACTTGCCCTTCTTTGGCCTCCATAGCGCTGTTGCTGCTGCATTTGATTCGAGTTGTCTTGCCTCCGGAAGTTCGGCGGATCGATTTCAAATCCCAGCCAAAGACGCTCTCCATGGAGATTATATATAGATGATTGATTCAAAGGTACGCGCAGTTCAATGCTCATCATTCTGCGGCCTTCTTCTGCCACGATCTGGACTCCATCGATCTGGAGCTGATCTTTGTTAATAAATCCGCGATCTGTTCCTGCACTGCTTTGCTCTACAACCATAATACGGTCGAAAACATCCTCTTCAAGATTTTGAAGAAGTTCACGATTGCGTGGATTTTGCCCCCATTCAGGATCACTTATAAATGAATTGTATACTCCCGGATTTTCTCTCAATAGATTAAACGAACCTGATGGAAAAGCAATACCGGTCTGCTTACGGTTCTCTTCATTGTCGCTGATGTAAATAATAAATCCAGACTGGCGCATTGCATTGTTATGTCCCGGGCTTTGGACGTCTATAAATAAATAGAGAAAATCATTGTCATGAGTGGCGTAATAGTTTGCAATGTCAGTTCTCTCTATTACAGATTCCTCCAGATTCCATCCACTTAACGAACCGTCCACAACCATTTCGCGATCGGTTAATGGTGTAGTGACAGACCGTGTGCCGGAACAGGCCGTTATAGAAAGGGCGAAAAATAGGATGAGAGCTGTTTTAAGAATGTTCATGAATTCTGGAACGCTTCGGTGAGTAAAAAATTTTTGATGTGCATTGTTCAAACCAATGGCCCAATAAAGTACTAAATTATCCGTATATTCATTGAAATGAAATTAATCAATTAATCAAACAACGATATGCAATTTGGATTTGGAGTAGGTCCCGACACATCCTGGATGCGTGAAGAACTCACAAAGCTGGGTGTTGAGGAGCTAAAGACACCTGAAGATGTTGACAGAATTATGAAAGAGTATACCGACGGTTCTATGCTGATGGTAATCAATTCAGTATGTGGATGTGCGGCCGGTAATGCAAGGCCGGGTGTTGAAATTGCTCTCGATAAAACAGAAAACAGACCGGATCACCTGGTAACCGTTTTTGCGGGTCAGGATAAAGAGGCTACTGAACGAGCCCGCGGATATTTCAGCGAATATCCACCGTCATCGCCTGCATTCGCATATTTTGTGGATGGAGAAATCAAGGCAATGATTCCGCGGCACAGAATTGAAGGGCGAACACGCGAAGAGGTTTCAAAAGATCTTCTGATGGTTTTTGATGCCTTTATAGAAAAAGAAGACAAATCCGAGGCCTGATAGCCCGGCTCTCAGATTTCATGATTTATATATGCCCGCACCGGCAGACGGTGGCGGGCATTTTTTTGTCAAAGGTTCTGAATTGCGGTGCTAACTATTTCGCGAGACCTGCTGGTGTCTACTTTTGCCCCTGCTTTCATAAGAAAGTGGTAGAGCCCCAGGTGAACCCGTGTACTGTAGATGAAATGTTTATTGCCCCTGACTTCATTGCCGACCGGCGCATTTTTAGTGTATCCGCGGATGAGTTTTCTGTATTCGGGGTCTCCAAAATCAAACTCATCTGACTGATAAGGCATCGCAAACGTAAAACCGTAGTTGAGACAGAATTCAAAATATCGCTTTTCAGTTTCATCCGAATGCGGATCGGCTTTCAGCACGTCCAGGCGCTTATAAAGAGCAATAATTTCATCAATATCGCGGTTAAGGTGAGTTGGCAGGAGTTGCAGGTAGTCTTTGAAAAAATCTGACGGAAATCTCTTAACGCACCCAAAATCAATCACCCCAAGTTTTGCATCTGGAGTTAGAAGAAAGTTTCCCGGGTGTGTATCTGCATGGATTTCATCAAACTGCTTAATCTGTTCATGAAAGAAATCCCATAAACGCTGCCCATAAATATTCTTTTCTTCTTGTGATGGATGACGATCTAGAAATTCCTGGAGATGTTCTCCTTCCAGATAACTCATGGTAAGAACTCTTTCGGTTGAAAACTCCTCAATCCATTCGGGCGTGGCAATAGTATCACCGGCAAAACGGTTGTTGAATCGATCAATGGTTTTCCCTTCGTGAATATAATCGGTCTCTTTAAGCAGGGTAGACTCTATTTCCTGGAAGTATTCATCCATCTCACTTTTATTTTTAATGAATCTTTTAAAGAGAGTTTTTGCCAGGCCGAGGTCTGAGGCTATCGTATCGCGAACACCGGGATACTGGATTTTGACAGCAACGTGTCGGCCGTCCTTTAATGTGGCTTTATGCACCTGTCCGATTGAGGCGGCGGCAACAGCGTTCGTGTCAAAGGTTTTAAACACCATTTCCGGGTAGGTTCCCAGCTCCTGTTTGATTATTGATCGGACTAGTGAGCGATTTATGGGCGGGACAGAGTACTGTGCCTGGGTCATGACCTCAGCAAATTCGTCGGGCAAAAAACCCTGATCGATGCTAAATGACTGGGCTATTTTAAGAGCTGTGCCCCTCAGCTTTGTGAATTCTGAAAAGATTTCCTTGGCCGTTTGATTATAGAAAGCGGAATTTTGAGCATCAGTGCTTCCGCTCAAAGATTTCAGATAGTGTTTAGCGTAGTTTGACCCAACCTTGAAGCCGGTTTTTGCGAAAATCTTGCCGCGATCAAACTTAGAAGATGGAAAATCACTCATTACTTATTCTTGCAGTTAGAAGTTGAACATCCCGGTCTGAAAGGGGAGTTATAAAAGAGAAACTTCGCGAAATCAAATCCACGATCAAGAATGGATGTGTAGTGGATTTCCTGCACAAAGGCAGTCCACTTATCCACTAGTTCCATTGTTTTCTGATTGCCGGTACTATCATCTTCAATCCAAAACTTCATCAGGATGTGGAAGTTCGTCAGCCCGGCTTTGTACAACAGCTCATTGTTCAGAGCCGATGAAAGCGAAGATTGCTTTGCATCGTTCTCGTAAATTGATTTTAGCTGAACTTTAAAGACCTGATTGAAAGCCGGTTTTCTTGATGAATAAACAATCAGTTTCCTGTACGTCTGTTTCACAAACATTCGGTTATCTTTCATGAGATCTGTAAGAGTATATGCCAGATTGCTCAGTTTCTCTGCGAGAGTAAATTCACTGTATCCATCAATATTTCTTGTAATCTCTTGGTACTCAATTAGTATGCCTTCATAGTAGTATTCTAGTACAGATTGCCTGTTTGGGAAATATTCATACAAGAAATCAACGTCCGTTTCGGAAGCATCAGCTAATGCGCTCATCGTAAATCTGGGGTTTTTCAAATAAAGATCGGCAGCTGACTTTGAGATCTGAATTTTTTGGCTCGTTTTTTTATTCATTTTAAAAAAGGTTAATTAGTTCAACAATAAGTACAACAGTAAGGTATTCGTAAAAGGTTCAGATGAATTTAAAATCTATACAGACTCCAACTCCTCACAGGCGCGATCTGCTGTTTCTGATTTTGAACGGCATATTTATCACGTCCTTTGTTCTTGGTAACGTAGTTGACACAATAAAGTTTATTACCCTTTTTTCTTTTGAATTGTCTGGCTGATTGCGTGGAAGTATCCCGTCGCTGATTCGGGATGGAGATATCTATTTAATGAGGATACCGGTTGGGTTGATTGCGTATCCGGTTACATTTTTAGCAACCGATTTAATATCTGAGCTCTATGGCAGAAAAAAAGCTCAGTCAGTTGTTTGGATTAGTTTTTTTCTCAATCTATACATGCACCTTTTAATGACAGCTGCGAATTTGTTTCCAAATACGTGTAGGGTAAGCGGGGGGCTTGAACTATTCGGCGGTGTATACGAATTTTTTGTTGCGTACACCTTATCGAGCATGATCGCCTATCTGATTGCACAATCTATTGATGTACGGTTATTCCATTTCTGTAAAGGATCACAAAAGGAAAGTATTTATGGGTGCGCAACAATGGATCAACAATGGTAAGTCAGCTCGTGGACAGCACGGCTATTCTCACAATTTTAAACTAAACAGGAAATCTTGGAGATAACATTGCTACTGTTGGCGCGCTCGGAATTCTCATACTGAACTCGTACTTGATCAATTTTTTTTTTGCCTTGTTTGATACTCCTCTTATATACGACGGGGTTTGGCTGTTTAAAGAGTATAATGAGGACCCTGAAGGATACGGGTTATATGATGATAAGATGGAGTAAACGCCTAAGGGGATAGAAATTAGGTACTTGAAAAAAGAGGGGCGAAATAATCGGAAGAAAGAAGAAAAAAAAGTCAGATTTTGATTGACAGTGGAAGTAAATAGAGCGTATATTTAAGGCCCTTCAGAAATGGAAACGGGCTAAGAAAGCAAATCAAAGTTTTCAATTTTATTGTTGATTTTGGTTAGTGATTATTCTTAGATTGTAAATCTGCGACGGATACGATGAGATGTATTGGTTGTGG
>CAZXYQ010000041.1:0-19821 GCA_964644975.1 uncultured Rhodohalobacter sp. | reverse complement strand
GAAGCATTTATCAGCGGTTATGAAGATCTCATTCCTCTCATAACAAATCACAAAAATGACAGGCATGTTCTGGCAGCTGCTGTAAGAGAAAAACTGAATATCATTATCACATTCAACCTAAAAGATTTCAAATCTGAAGATTTAGAAAAGTGGGGAGTCAGAGCTTTACATCTACAAGATTATCTTCTCACATTGTACTCAATGAATCCCCAGGTTGTTATTATGAAGTTGAATCAGATTGCCCGGAAAAAGGAAGAAGAGCTTGAAGACACGATTATTCGATTTGGAAAATCCCTTCCTGCTTTTTCAGCGCGGTTGCTCGAAGATATGGGTAAATAAAATTTCATGAATCCGATCCTCTAAAAGATTTTTTGTCTATTCTAAAAGTTCATCCAACTTCATCCAACTCAACTTAAAGTCTATCGGCAGATTGGTCTTGCCTAACTCTATTTCAAACTTTGGCTTCAATTGTTTCACTAAATTTACTTTCAACATCATTGGTCAGCCTTTCGCCTTCAAGTCTGTACGTTTTATTTAAGGCTTCTTGCTGGATCTTAAAATGATTGGCAAGATTTCTAATCACATTTTTAGACATTCTCTTTTTGTAGTTCAGAATTTCAGAAATCGTGCTTTTACCAACACCAGCGATATCAACTAAATCCGTTTGCTTCAAATTGTGATCTTCCATTAGTGATTTGATTAACTCAACCGGGTCCAATTCAGGTATTGAACGGTGAGCATCATCCCAGTTTTTAATAAGCAAGTACAATAAATCATATTCATTTACGGCATCCTCGCTTTTCATACCCGATGAAACTAATTCTTCAAGCCGGTCGCAATATTTGTAATACTGTGCATCATCTTTAATAACGGTATATTTTAGTTCAGACATTTTATTCTCCATTCAGTATTAAAATTCATCTACAGTATATTGGCCGCCTTTACTACATAACTTATCATATTCCGCGTGAGTCCCCATCCACTTAATAAAAAGAGTAACGGTATCTATTTGTTCGTTAAAGTAATATTCGCATAAAATTCTGTGATTATTTCCACTTACATCAAAGAACACTCTATTACTACCGCTACCTAATAAACTTGCAGTAGCAAAGGTGTTTTTCATATCTGACGGTTTTTCCCAATTGTCCGCGTGTTCAACTTTGTAAATCCATTCTTCAATTGAAGAAAGAGAAGCAGCGTGGTTCTCAGCATACTCTATTGCTGTTCTTGCTTTTATTAGGTGTACTTTCATTTAGTAAACGTCTCTAAGCTACAAAAAAGTTCGTAAAACACGAACATGCACGATTAATATTAATAATCTACACTTCAACTTTCCTCCAAAACCTCATTCACCAACCCTTTCAACCTCCACCCGGCCCTCTCATCAAAGGAGAGGGGTTTGGGGAGAGGTAAATCAGATTTTAATTTTACTACGGTTGCTTTCAAGCTTTTTAACACTCTATCCAAATCATTCAAAATCTCCTCATTTGTAAATCTCACGATGGTAATCCCACATCGGTTGAATTCCTTGGTCCGCTCTTTATCATAGTATTTTACATCACGCTCTTCATGATATCCACCATCTGCTTCTACAATCAAGAGTAGTTCATGACAGTAGAAATCAGCTATAAAATCGAGAATGGGATGCTGTCTGCGAACTTTCAAATTCAGAAATCGTCTTGCCCTCAGGTGTTCCCATAGTATTTTTTCGGCTTCAGTCATCTCACGGCGGAGTTCTCGAGCGTATTTAAATTGGTGAGGTTCCGCACCGGCGTGTAGCGGAATCTTAGGCAAGTTCCTGCCTTTTTTGCCATCGCCCCCGGGCCCTCTTTCGCCGGAGAGGGGAGCTCTTTTACTAAAGTTTGGATTCTTTTTTCTGGCCATAATCTCATACGAGAATTACGTGGATGTGCTCTCAAGATCACACCACAACCTCTCACTACAGGAGTGGGCTGGGGAGATGTGAATTGATTACTATTTTAAATCCGATTTTCGATTCATCACTTTTTTCTGGTGTGATGTATTTGGTACGAATATCTGCTTCTGTTAGCCCAGATTTCTTCATGTGAAAGCATGTTCAAGTAGTTCTCTGACGGTTAATATACAAGAAGTTAGGAGAAATGGAAGAGGTTTTTTGATCGGTTATTTAAATGCTAAGCAGAGTTCATCAAACTCTTTGCGTAACTCATCCCGAGAAAAGCAAAGCCTTCAAATGACACAATAATGTTGTAGTGAAGTGTCAACGGTGAGCTATCCTAAGAGTCATCGGATGAGTCATCCATGAATCATATATTAATCCAGCATGACTAAATTTTTCGAAAAACTCACACGATGACTATACGACATTTTATCGATGACAATGCATTAGTTTGAAGGCTTTTTTTATGACTCAACTCTCTCAAAACCTAATACTCAACGCTTACTGTACCGCCCGATGTTCTGGCAGATAGTTTTGGGCCACCATCTCCTATACGACCTGTAACACGGTTTCTTTCGGAATCGCCGGTAAAGTTGTTTAGCGTCATATCAACGCGGCTGCCGCGAAGGTCTACATCAAAATGTTCGGTCGTCGGTAATTGAACTCGAATGCTTCCCCCGCTTGTTCTTAAATCGAGATCGTTCTCGAACTCCAGCATTTGCGCACGTATACTGCCGCCGCTGGTTCTGGCTGAGATGGCACCGCTGGCATTTTCAAGACGAATGCTTCCGCCGGAAGTTTGAAGTTCCGCCGGTCCGGTAAGCCCGTCAACACGGATCGATCCCCCACTTGTTTGGGCACTCACTTCTCCATGTACGTCGGTCAGCCTCATGCTGCCGCCCGACGTTCGCAGATCCGCTGTGCCCCTGATCGACTCTGCCGTTACGCTTCCGCCGCTTGTACGAAGCGAAATAGTGTTCGTAAAATTTGTTGCTGAAACCGAGCCGCCGCTTGTTCTGCCGTCAACAACAGAACCGTGCGGTGCCTGTACTACAAACGAGACCGAGATAGTTGACCCGCCGCCAAACCAGTTAAACATGCCACCGCCGCTCCCTTTTCGTTCTGCTGACGCAATGATCTGGTCTCCATCCTGACGAATGGTTATTTCAAAGTCGTCAAGATCTGTATCAGAAGGTGATAGTGAACGGTTTCCCCGTCTAACGACCATGTCTACGCGCACTTCATTGCTATCATGACCGTGAACTTCAATAAATCCGCCGCTGGTTGAAACTGTTACGGAGGGAGCAGAATCGGTGGAAAAAATTTCGGTCCTGTATGCGTCTTCTCTATCCTGTGCCGCAATGGATCCCGAGAGTGCTACTGACAGAGCCATCATCCATAGAAAAGTGAGTTTCAATTTGATCATGTTATCATACGTTTTTTCAGGATTGAACTGTACACTCGCTTAATTACGCTGAAGCCCATAATAAAGTTACACGTGAATCGGTTCGATAATAAAATTGTTATCACCGTATAATGAGAATTCGAAAACTGTTTTGTAATATCAGACCCTGAATTGAAACTTATTTTGATGTACTATGAAACTACCTTTTGTGCTGGCCAGACGATTTGTTGCAGGTGAATCTTTTAATCAATCCGTTCCTAAGGTCCGGCATTTAAACGAGCACGGAATAAAAGTAACGCTTGATCTGCTGGGTGAAAATGTTAAAGACAGGGAAACAGCAGATAAAACCGTGGGAATTTACATACAGCTGATCGACGATATTCATACTGCCGGATTGAAAAGTACCATATCGATAAAACTGACCATGATTGGCCTCGATATTGATGATGAGTACTGTAAGGATAATCTCTTCAAACTCCTGGATAAAGCGCGTGAACACGACTCCTTTGTTCGAATTGATATGGAAGGGTCTGACTACACGCAAAAAACCATCGATATTTTTAAAGAAGCGTTTAAAGCGTACGGCAAACATGTTGGCATTGTGATACAGGCCTATCTGCATCGCACAAAAGATGACATTACGGATCTGGCATCTATGGGTGCGGACATCCGTTTATGCAAAGGAGCTTATAGCGAACCGGAACGCATTGCCCTTCAGAATATGCCGGCCATCCGGGAGGCATTTAAAGAGTATGCTAAAATTCTGCTGGAGAAAACAACCTATCCACGTATCGCAACACACGACGATGAGCTCGTGGACTGGGTAAAAACCTACGCTCTCGAACAGAATCTCGGAAAGTCGCGGTTCGAGTTTCAAATGCTCTACGGGCTCAGGGAAGAAACTATGATTCAGCTTACGGAAGAGGGATATAACACCCGTGTATACGTTCCCTATGGCACCATGTGGTTTCCCTATTTTAAGAGGCGACTTCTGGAACGTAAAGAAAATGTCTTTTTCATCGCATCAACCATGTTTAAAAAGTGATCGTCTGTTTTGATTAAACTATCCCGGGGCAGAGTCCGCAAGAGATTAATATGGAGTCTATTTTAGGGGTTCTTTTGAGAGAAAGAGGGACTTTAATTTTGCGATATTTAACAGATAGCACAGCGCAAAATAAATCAGTCGCTTACAGAATTAATCAATCTCGAGCGGATCTTCTCCTTCGAGAACATCCAGCCTGGAACGATCTATTTCAGCCAGATAATGGAGACCGCTGAGGGAGTCGTAGCGCAGATGGAAAAGGCGATTTTCACTTACCAGGTCAATATTTCCGGTCATGCGATCCTGATCGATGGAGAGTGTTACCACACCAGCGTACGGCTCCAGAATAGACGCTGTTAAATTGCGTGTGCGCTGCCCCATCGCCTGGTTGCGGTTTATTCTTGCTGATATAGTCAGATTTTCATCCAGTGAAAACTCCACGATGCGTCCACTTTCAAACTGCCTCACTGCATTCAAACTATCCCCGGGCTGCACAAATATGAACGATCGAAGGGCTTCTTTATCGATGTGATCAGGCGTTTCGTAATCATCCGTCAGATGCCCCACCGGAGTCAGTAAAAAGTTATTTCCGGGCTGCATATTTAATCGTGGTATTTCCGACAGATCTTCAGCTGCAATTTCACCGACTGCCTCTCCGTTTCCTGTTTCTTCCCCGCAGGAAAAAGCGAGCAATACAAAGCCGCTGATTAAAGCAATAATTAGTAATTTTTTCATGTTGTGTAGCCTATTTTATCAAGATCATCTGCCGGTTCAGAGATTCCGTCGCAGTTTGCAGACGGTACATGTATACACCGCTCGACAGATGACTCGCGTCAAACAGCTTTTCATGTTTGCCGGCATTCATCGACTCCTCCACAAGTGTTGCAACCCGCTGCCCGGTTATATTAAATACGTCAAGCCTGACGTCTCCCGCGCGATCCAGCGTAAATTCAATCCGCGTAGTCGGATTAAATGGATTTGGGAAGTTTTGGCCGAGCGACAAGTGCTGAGGCGTATCAATATAGTCTGTGAGCTCGGTAGCCATCTGTATATCTGCCGTTATGGGTAACTCAACCAATGGATTAACGGGATCGTTGCTTCTGAGCAAAAGAACCGTATGATATTGCCCGGTATCCACATCATCTGCGCTCAGAGTCAGCTCAACAGTCTGTCTTGATCCCGGCGCCACAACTCCCGCTGTGCGAGACGTTTTCAGCCAGTTAAACGGGCTGTGAAGTTGTTTAACTTCAATATTATCGATATCCATATAGGAACCTGAAACGCTGTTGCCATGACCAAGATGAATATAATCGGGCTTACGGCCTGCCAGATATGATCCGGATGCAATTTGTGCGCCATCCATATAATAGTCCACCGTTTTGTTGTTCGGATTGTACAAAATTTCGATGGAGCGGTATGATCCATCATGCGGAAACTCCGCCCCTGTTGATACAAAATTATCTTCCCCATTCTCATCAGGTTCTAAAACGAATATTGATTCATTTGCTACCAGAATTCCTGACGATCTGGAGGCCGTTGCAGCATCGTAAATATAGACTACGAATGTTTCTCCGTCACCGGCAACATTCAAATTAAATGTAGCCAGGTCGAACGACACTGAATACTCTCCCATCGGTTGTGGTCCAAATAGTATTGAACGGGCAAACATACTGCTCGACAGGTCCGGACGGCGCGGAATTCTCAAATGGAGGTTTCCGGCGGAGGGATTTTCACTCGAAATCTCAAGCTGCCCATCCACATTGAACGATCTCCATCCCCCAATTGCGCTGAAATCACCTGCACTAAATCCTTCATTACTATCGAATGTTGTGGAAAAGACCACCCCATTTTCGTCTGGTTCCGCAAAAAGGCTGCTTTCGTTTATAGCTTGATCCTTAGGCTCCGGCCCGCTTAAAACTTGTCCGGACGTTCTCTTTTTATTTAATATTATTCCGCTCTGTATGTCAAAATCGATATCCCAAACAAGATCAGAGCTTCCGTTATTTGAAATCACCACTGGAATTACGGCCATTTTATCATTCTGATCCAGCTCAGCAGATATAGAACTGAGGTCTACATCCACAATCGGCGGATCGGTCAGCGTAGGCCTGTAGGAAGCGACCACTCTTTTTATTTGATTTATACTTTTAGCATTGTCCGATGGCCCTGCTTCGCCACCAAAAGAAAGGGAGTTCCCCGTACTCACGCCCAAAAAGGTGACGTCAGGATTGGAAAAGTTCGGAATCCCGCTGTATCCATCTTGTGCATACGCCATAACCGTTGAATAGTCGTCTTCTGCAGTAGAAAACCGATTGCCTGTTGAGTAGACGAAAACACCTCCAAAATCGCTCGCAGCAGCCTGGTTCTGGTTGCGCGCGTGAGCGCTGCCCATATTATGTCCGATTTCGTGAATTAACGTATAGCTCACCGCAATTTGCTGCACCCGATTCACGGAAAAGCCATAAGCGGGATTTCCCAAAATTGAATTGGTCAGCCAGGCGATTCCGCCTGTGTTGGGTTCGCTTAAAAACGCTGCTACCAGGTCTGCACCATACTGATCTCTCAGGCCGTGGACCTCTTCCATAAATCCGTCAAAGTCTGCCTCGCTGCAGTCAGCTTGTTGACCGCAAAATTCAATTTGATTATCCGGGGTGCGGGTTAAACGCCGCAAATGATCCACTGCAGATACAAAATCCGGGTCATCATCATCCAGTTTCTCCAGTGAATCGTCATTGTAGTCTGTTTCATAATAGTGAACAAGGCGGAGAATCACCGCTATGCCACTGTTGTCGAGCGCGGCCTGCGATAGCGCCATCGCCTGGGAAATCACCGTCTCAATAGATTCCAATTCTGAGCTCTCAGCCCAGGTACGGGCATTCTCGGTATAAGGAATCATAACATCAATGGTTACCTCATCATCTATGGATGACGCCATGGCCGACAGGTTTGGAGACGGACGACTTAATGTATTTCCCGGATCGCCTTTTGCCCGATAATCACCGGTCACAACCGCGGGCGTTTTGAGGTGGGTTTCATGAAGAGAACAAAAATGCTCGTCATCATAGTAAGAAGAGTTCAGGGCGATGTACTGGCTCCCGGCATCGCGGTCGTATTCAAAAAAATAGGTTTTCTCATGAGAATAGTGAAAAACCCCTAACAGTTTACCCTCCGAATAGGTGAAGGCAAATACATTTTCCGGGTTCGCTTCATCTCTCGCAATAAATGATCGGCTGTTTCCGGCGTATTGCTCCACACGTTCTACCAGCAGTTTTGCGTTTTCTGATGGTGAGACGTCTACGTTCAGCCGATCTCCACGACGAATACTTTCATTTTCAAACGGCTCGTTATTGAGTTCAAAATAAGCGCGCTGCTGAAATGTACCGGTCACGGTTTCAGATACGACCTGTTTCTTGTTTGAATCGATAGAATTGAGCTGAAAATACTGTTGTGCGAACAGATCTGCCGGTGAGAATAAAAGTAAAAGTGCTAGAAGCAAAAAAGGTATCCGTAATTTCATATTTATCTTTGTATTATCAGAATTTGAATGTAAATAACTACTGCAAAATGATCTGATTGTCAAATTTCATCCACGGAATAAATGATCGGGCCGGTTTATTGGTTTTTACACTTCAATTTACAACAACCCTACCATACCATGAGTGACAGACACGAGAATCGTTTATTATCGACAAGCGTACTCATCTTCTTTATCACGATCTGCTTCTTTGTTGCCTGGACGGGAGCACAGGTTTCTCCCGGCATGGCATCTTCAGATTGGTACGAGCAGCTGAATAAGCCGGAATGGAATCCACCCGGATGGTTATTTGGCCCTGTATGGACCGCGCTCTACACCATGATGGCCGTTGCAGCATGGCGAATCTGGCGACTATCGGGATTCGGCGGAAGTAAAACTGAGCTCTCCTTTTTTGGCGTCCAGCTTTTTCTCAACGGACTTTGGTCCCAGCTCTTTTTTAATGCTCAAAGCCCCGGCCTGGCATTTATCGAGATCATTATCCTCCTCGCAGCAATCATCGCAACAACCTGGCTATTCTATAAAAAAGACAGGATAGCCGGATGGCTGATGATTCCGTATATCTTTTGGGTCGCCTTCGCCACAGTTCTAAACGGAACTATTTGGATGATGAATTAGGGGAGGGAAAGGTGAGAAGTGAAAAGTGAAAAGTGAAAAGTGAAAAGTGAAAGGGCAAAAGTGAAAAGACCTGTCAGCATTACGGGGCTTTTCCGTTTTCTGACAGCGTCGATGTATAGCCCCCCCAATGTGCAAATCAGTAACTTATATCAAAGCCATCGACTTCAACGCTGACAGATCCGGTGGGTGCTGTCAGGTTGATAAAATGAAACCTGTCATCTCATATCTCTAATCTCCTTCACGAAAACCGATCTGCCAGCCGGTTAATCAGGTAGCTGCTCTCTTTTAGCGCCTGGGTTGCAAAGCGGCCAAAAAAGTCTGTTACGGATTCAAACTCTTTTACGAACCCTTTTTTGTCATCGTTTTCAACCATCTCGATCAATCGCTGATGATGTTTAAAAAAGGAAACCAGCAGTTCCCGGCGCTCTTTGTTTGCGAAAACGATATCGGCATAGAGCTCCGCATCCTGTGCAAAAATCCGCCCGGTCATCATCAGCTCAGCTCTGTACACAGGACTAGAGTATTCCAGCATTTGATGGGGATTCAGGTCAAAATCTTTCATAAATGAACCGTGGAGAAGTGCCACAAAATGGCGCAGACCCTGCACCAAATTCATTACATGGTCGTGATTATCAGGATCGGCCTCTACCACGCGCATCCCCCATAACCGACATTGCTCCTTAAACCACCCGCCGGCCTCCGGATCCCGTCCATCACAAAATACCATCAGCTGTTTCGACAGGTTAGGCACATCAGGGCCGTGCATGGGATGGAGACCGATAACTGGCCCGCTATGGGCTTTCATCATCGCCTCTAAAGGCTCCGTTTTATTACTTGTGAAGTCAGCCAGGATTGTTTTTTCGCTAAGCTTGCTGCTCAGTCGTTCTATCACTGAAATAGTGGCATTGATCGGCACTGTAACAATGGCCAAATCCAGCTCAGGCGCTATCTCATCCAGCTCATACCAGTTTCCTTTGTCAATACTGTAGGTTATATGGCCGCTCTGGTCAGCCACTTGCCGGTACAGTGATCCCATTCCGCCATCACCGCCAACAAAGAGGATTTTTTTGGGGCTGTCTGTTGCCCGCGGAAATGTGTTTGTAGATTGAGTAGCTCTAGAGGCTGACATAATCATTCTCAAAAAGTCTTCTGCCCAGTCCGGATCGAGATCGCGCTGAACCGCCATATCACGAAATCGATCCGTTTTTTCCTCTTCACGTTCAGCCACAAAAACCGGCAGCTGGTTTTCAATCTTGTACTCAATAACATCCCTCGACACCTGGTTTCTCTCTTTCAGCAGATCTAATATTTTTTGATCTATTTCATCTATGCGCTGCCGCTGGGCAGAAAGGTCTGTTTTTTTTGGCATGAGTCCGTTTACTGCTTCCGTTTGTAATTTAAATCGAAGACCTGAGTTTGAAAGAATTCAGTTTCAGGTATTTTATTACTCCAAAAGTAGCCTAAAATGAGGTAAGTTGTCCAATCTGATTTCTTACGCTTTCGAACGTTTAAACCTTCATTAACATTTACCCACAAATATTTCTCAGCACTTCATGGCAGCTCAAAACTGGGCTTCAACCTTTTTTAAATAAAATCAATGTTGTCAATGTTTAAAATTACACTACAGTTAAATTTGTGAATAATCCGGATTACACTTTCTCAAAGATCTATCTCACACTTTTGCCAAAATTCTGTTATTTTATTTGACTTAACAAAATTCAATACCCATATGAAGAAAAACGCATTTTACATTGTAGCCGGTTTTATTTTGTTCGCGGCTTTGTCTCGCCTTCTGCCGCACGCAACCAATTTTACTCCGCTTGGAGCAATAGCTCTTTTTGGCGCGGCATATTTCCCGAAGAAAAAATGGGCGTTTATTGTACCTATCCTTGCTCTCTGGCTCAGCGATCTGTTTTTAAACAACTTTGTTTATGCGGCATTCTACGATGGATTCACATTATTCACCACCGGCTTTCTTTATATTTACGGAGCGTTTGCACTCATCGTGGTGCTGGGAATCTATCTCTTCGATAAGATTACGCTTCCACGTGTTATTGGCGGGGCTTTAGGCGGATCAGTCATCTTTTTTGCAGTTAGCAACTTTGGCGTATGGCTAACCAGCCCAATGTATCCTCTCACTCTAGAAGGATTCATTCTCTGCTACACGGCGGCCATCCCATTCTTCCACTACACTCTCGCAGGAAACCTCGTCTACTGCGCCGTTCTTTTCGGCGGATATGAGTATATGAAATACAAAGCCCCCGAACTATCAACCGCGCAGGCCTGACAGGAACGGAAACTTCACGTTCTCCCATATCGCAGAAGATTGTTTCACTCCTCCCCGGGCTTACGGAGTTAGTGTGTGCACTTGGCCTGGAAAAAAAGCTTGCAGGACGGTCTCATGAGTGCGATTATCCGGAAAGTGTGCAGGAACTGCCGGTTCTCACCGCACCAAAGTATTCTGTTCACAACGATCAAACAAATGCAGATATCCATCAGTCGATAAGTAAGCTGATGCAAAACGCTCTCTCAATTTACGAAGTAGACGACGAAACCCTGCTTGAACTGAAACCTGACGTTATTTTAACACAGGATCACTGTGAGGTTTGCGCCGTCTCCATGTCCGACCTCTCCATGTCTGTGCGCGAAGCACTTGGAAAAGAGACCGACATTATCAGCACATCACCTGTAGATATTGCCTCCGTTTTTGCCTCATTTAATCTGATCTCTGAAAAACTGGGAGTTCCTGAAAGAGGAGAATGGCTCACAAAGGAGATCAAATCACGTTTTGATGAAATCAGCGCGCAGACTCAGCATCTCGACAAACCGGATGTGGTTGCGATTGAGTGGATCGATCCGCTGATGACCGGTGGTAACTGGATGCCAGAACTTATTGAAATTGCAGGGGGCATCAATCATCTTGCCACAGCCGGTGAACACTCACCTGTTCTGAAATGGGACGAGATCATAAAGACTGATCCCGACATTCTGCTGGTACTACCCTGTGGTTATCCAATCGACAGAACATTAAAGGAGATGCATACTCTCGAGCAGATGGATGGTTGGAGCGATTTAACAGCGGTTGAAACAAATAACGTATACGTATTGGACGGAAACCATTATTTTAACCGTCCAGGCCCCAGAATTGTTGATTCTGCGGAGATCCTTGCCCGAATTTTTCATCCGACCCATTTTGCAGGCGGCGCCGGGCAGCCGGGCTGGATTCGTTACTCCGCTCACACCTCCTGACTATTTGAATTTATAGCCAGCTATCACATAACAGACCCAATTTAATGTCGAAAAAAATAATCATCATTGGCGCTACATCAGGAATTGGTGCAGAACTGGCCCGCCAGTGTGTTGAAAAAGAGTATCATGTTGGCGGAACCGGCCGACGGGTTGAACGCCTGGAAGACCTTAAAAAAGAGCTTGGTAACTATTTTAGTTTTGCCGAAATGGATGTAACTCATTTTGATGACGCCAAATTGAAGCTTCAGAAGCTAATTGAAGAGATGGGCGGTATGGATATTATTGTACTGAACGCAGGTATCTCTAACTATCCCTCCTCCTCCATTACGGGAATGGAGCAGAAAATAATTGATGTAAACGTAAGTGGATTTGTACAGCTTTTCGGAGAAGCGTTTCAATTTTTCCGGGAACAGGGGCACGGACAAATAGTGGGTGTCTCTTCAATCGCATCGCTTTTTGGGTCTTCCCGGGCCGCCCCCTACAGCTCATCAAAAGCGTTTATATCAACCTATATGCAGGCTTACAGGCAGCGGTGCAACAACCTCGCAGAGGACATTACTATAACCGATGTGAAACCCGGTTTTGTAAAAAGCGAGATGACAAAAGGGAAAAAAGGGATGTTTTGGGTAGGCGAAACTGACACAGCGGTGAAACAGATGCTGAAAGATATCGAAAAGAAAAAATCGTACTCTTATATCACACGAAGATGGCGGTTTGTGGCTTGGCTGCTAAAACTGACGCCCAATTGGATACTGGACCGCATGTAAGACTAGTGCAGTGTCATCAATAAAACGTCGGATAGCCCCGAAAGTTTTCGGGGTGAGTTTTTCGAAAAATCTAGTCATGCTGGATCAACATATGATTAATGGATGACTCATCCGATGACTCTTAGGATAGCTAACCGTTGACACTTCACTACCCCATCATCAGGTATAGCATCATGATGATGAACGGCAGGGCAAATACCCAGTCCCAGTTTTGCTTTTCATATGTCGGCTGATCTCTCATATCAGGTAAAACCGTAATTATAGTAGATTGTTCCTATTGATTATCGGTTCACCCCTATTTTTTCTGAACTACGATTTCGCAGATTTCTTTATGTCCAAAATTTGAATAATTAGGTCCTGTGATATTTCTTGTGGGTTATGAGGCTCAGAAAATGTCATACCTCGACGAGAATAGGAGATGCCGCATCGAAGATCGGTATGACCTTTAAAACCTTAGTTCAATTGCTAAATAATGAGCATAAAAGTCCCCCTTAAAAAAGGGGGCATCTTTTATCCCGCGCCAGCTGGTGTTTTTTCAGTCCCGACTTTCGGGGCGAGATTGAGGGGGATAGTCTCCCCTGCGCTTGCGCCCAGGGTGAAGTTTCCCGGGGAGGGGAGTACTCCGCCAGCCGGCGGAGGGAGGGGTGTCAATCAGATTGTATTAAAATCGATGGACACCCCTCTAAATTTAACTGCGCTTACGCTGCGTGTTCAAAAAATGAGCCCCTTGATAGGGGAGACTTCTTCTTGGATAATTTGAAAGTATTATTAATCTAATCGAGGTTTGAACCGTGTCCCACTATAATTCCTATTAAATCAAGAATAAACTACCTCGGGACAGAGCCCACGAGGTATTGAGCTGATTTCAATTTATTACTCTTTCCGACCCAGAGGGTCGGGGAATTAGACCACTTATGAATTAAATTATCCAAGCCAGCCTTCTCTGTCTAAACTTCTGTACTGGATGGCTTCGGCAATATGATTGGATCGGATCTGTTCAGAAAAATCGAGATCTGCAATGGTTCGCGATACTTTCAGTATTCTGTCGTACGCCCGTGCCGACAGTCCCAGCGAGTTCATCGCTTTTTTCAACATCTGTTTACATCCTTCATCAAGCGGGCAGATTTTTCGCGCAAGTTTGGTGTTCATCTGCGCATTGCAGTAGACCTCTTTCACACCCATAAAGCGCTGGCTTTGTATGTCACGTGCAGCAATAACGCGCTTTCTGATATCCGCTGAAGTCTCCCCGCCCGCTTTGGATGAGAGCTCTTCATAACTCACTTTATCAACATCAATGTGCAGATCGATCCGGTCCAGAAGCGGCCCGCTGATTTTCCCAAGATAGCGCTGCATCTGAATATTTGTTGATCCTTCAGGATCATCCGGATTAAACCAGTCTCCCGTAGGAGATGGATTCATAGAAGCGATCAGCATAATGCGGCTCGGGTAGTTCACGCTCATTCGCGCACGCGATATGCTGACTGATCCATCTTCGAGCGGCTGACGCATCACCTCAAGGGCACTTCGCTTAAATTCCGGAAGCTCATCCAGAAAAAGCACACCGTTATGAGCCATCGATATTTCACCCGGCATTGGAATACTGCCGCCCCCTACAAGTGCAACATCAGATACTGTATGGTGAGGGCTTCGAAAGGGCCGGTTTGTAACCAGTGCCTTGCCAGATGTGAGCAGACCAGCAACAGAGTGAATTTTTGTTGTTTCCAGCGCTTCATCAAGCGTTAATGGAGGGAGTATAGTAGGCAGTCGGCGTGCCATCATTGTTTTCCCGGAACCTGGCGGGCCGACCATTATAACGTTATGACCTCCGGCTGCCGAAACCTCCAGTGCGCGTTTTACATTTTCCTGTCCCCTTACATCTACAAAATCGAGAATCTCCTGCTGCCCGTTTTGATGGAAAAGTTCTCGGGGGTCAATTTTGATCGGATCCTGGCTGCTGCTGTCTTCAAACCAACGCAGCACATTTTCCAGGTTTTCAAACGCCATGACTTTAATTCCGCTCACAACTCCTGCTTCTGCCCCGTTCGCTTTGGGAACAATCAGGTATTCAATTTCCCTGTTGCGTGCCTCCACTGCAATTGGAAGCACGCCTTTTACCGGGCGCAGTTTCCCATCCAATGCAAGCTCACCAAGAACAAGCGATTTTGAAAGTCTTTGGCTGTTAATCTGGTCCGATACGGCCAGGAGACTCAGTGCAATTGGCAGATCAAACGCGCTTCCTTCTTTCGGTAAATCAGCCGGTGCCAGGTTAACGGTAATTCTTCCCCGCGGAAAATGAGCCCCGGCATTTTTCAGAGCCGCATCAATACGATCTTTTGACTCGCTCACGGCTCGATCGGGCAGGCCAACCAGGTAATACTTTGGAACTCCGCCGCTCATATTTACTTCAACTTCAATTAACCGGGCATCAACTCCGATTGTGGACGCACAATAGACTTTTGAAAGCATAGCATTGAATCTTTTTTAACCCTCTTTCGTAGTATGAGCTATAAAAGGAAGATGCCTTACACTTTTTTATCAAAAAATTTTAAACAGGACTTGAGATGAACTCTACAGAGAACACATTCTATAAAGAGATAACCGGCACCCTTGATGAAATTATCCGGGAAGTTAGAAAGCTCATCCGCGAAGGCAACGCACGGAGTTTGATTATCAAAAACAAAGAGGGACGGGTTCTGTTTCAGACGCAACTTACCGTAGGCGTTGCGGGCGCAACAATTTTTGCCGTGATGGCTCCGATAATTTCCGCGCTTACCATGTTTATCATGTTTGCCAATGACGTGCAGGTTTTTGTAGAAAAAGACAAAAAAAGTACATCAGAAAAACAGGATGATGAATACGAAGTCGAGGGAAAAATTATTGATATTCAGGATGGAGATGAGAAAGATAGCGATCGTGAAGTATGATCAATGTCTCTGAGTTTCGGTACCGAAATGTTTGCAATATGCAGATAAAGAGACTCATTTAATCAAACTTGCAACATTTGCAGTTAAATATTCTTAGGCTATTCTTCTTCAGTACGTTTTATTATCAATAAAGACCAGGATCACAACACTCGATTTCTGAAAAAACCCTTATTTCATTTTTTTTGTATACCCCAATTCCAGTTTTATTTTAGCTTTTATACACGCACTCATCCACTTTCAAGAGCAAATATTCGCCCTGATAATTACTTAGAATTTATATACTCTGTCTATAGAAAGCGCTTTTCAACTTCATTATAGCTTTCATTCTCCCCTACACGACCATTTAATTTATACTTTTCATTATAATTGATTTTAAAGATTTTAAAGCCTTAATTATCAATAATATAAATCAGATAAGTGCTATCGCTTATACTTTTAACAAAACCACTGAGAAATGACAAAAAATCGCTACGCTATAATTAAAGCAGCTACAGTATGTATTTGTGCTCTCTTCTTTTTTAACGCCGAAGCCCTTGCACAAAACGGAACACTGGCTGGCGTTGTCACTGACGCTCAGTCAGGGACAACCCTTACCGGTGCCACCATTTTTATACCCTCTCTCGACAGAGGGGCCGCAACCGATATTGATGGAGAATTTCAAGTTACAGATATCCCTGCCGGCACGTATACCGTGAGAATCAATTTTATTGGTTACAGACAATCCCAGGAGGAAGTCACAATAAACGCAGGTGAGACCACTAACCTCAGTATACAGCTCAGATTTGATCGCCTGGGACTTGAAGAAGTTATTGTAACAGGAACGGCCGGTGAAACCCGTCAGCGTGAAATGGGAACGACTGTTTCGCGTGTAAGTATGGACCAGGTTTACGAACCCATTTCAAGTGTTGACGACTTGTTGTCCGGGCGTGTCACTTCAATGACGGTAAATCCCGGCTCCGGTACAATGGGAGCGGGTGCAGCCATTCGACTGCGCGGAAACGTAAGCGCCACTCAAAGTAACCAGCCATTAATATATATTGATGGAGTCAGGCAGGGAGCAGACTCGTACCCGCTGAACCGTTCTGAGGGTGTAGCATTTTGGCAAAGTGCCCAATCAACGTCCAGCCCCCTCAACGATATTAACCCAAACGACATCGACCGGATAGAAGTGATTAAAGGAGCTTCTGCTACAACTCTGTACGGGTCTGAAGCAGCCGCAGGTGTAATCCAGATTTTCACAAAAAGGGGCCGCGAGGGCGCACCTCAAATCTCGTTAAGCACAAACCACAATTTTGACCGCGTGCAGGCCTTCGGTTCTGACGAGAATCCATATGTAAATATGGAGCCTTTTTTGAAAACCGCCTACAGCCAGAAACACAATATGTCAATTAGTGGCGGAGATAACGATGTACAATATTTTGTTTCCGGTGGCGGCGGACTCGATGAGGGTATCCATCCCAATGATGAAGGGTACAATTTCGACTTCAGGGGTAATTTTACTTTTAGAGTATCCCCATCCGTTACTGTAGACTGGAATAATTTCTATTCAAAAAAAGACCTTGAAATTACCCACGTTGGTAACAACCTATTCGGCATTCAGTTTAATGCCTTCAGGGCGCCAAACAACACCGTTGGCTCAGGCGATCCTGAAGTGATTGGAAGAGTTCTTGATGCTTATATTAGTCAGGAGCAGACACGCATGAACAGTGGCGCCACTATACGGTATATCCCTAATGAGAAGTTCACCAACCGGCTTACACTTGGGATAGACAGAATGTCGATGGGTAATTCTCATATTACACCGTTTGGATTTGTATTACAGTCGGAAGGATCTATAACCGAACAGAACTGGACAAACGAATCCTATACGATCGATTATGCAGGCTCATTTAATTCCCAGCTTGGGTCCGATTTAAAGAACAGATTATCGTGGGGTGGGCAGTTTATTCATACTGAAGATGAACTCCTCGACGCCTACGGGCTTGGTCTTCCCGGCCCTGGAGAAGCAACTGTCAGCAGTGCAGCTGAACGCCTCTCATTCAGCGAACGGTTCAAAGTGATTGATGCCGGTATGTTTGGCGAAACCATGTTTGACCTGAAAGACCGCTACTTTTTTACTTTTGGAGCAAGGGTAGATGGAAACAGTACATTCGGTGAAGATTTTGGCCTTGAATTTTACCCCAAGGCCAGCATTTCATATGTAGTATCAGACGAAGACTTCTATCCAGCTGAATTTGGACAGCTCAGGCTGCGTGCCGCTTTGGGCTGGGCCGGACGAGCTCCCGGTGCCTTTGATGCTGTACGAACGTTTAATCCACTCAGTTTTGGCGGACAGGCAGCATTTGTGCCATTAAATGTAGGTAACCCAAATCTTGGCCCTGAACGAACTCGTGAATTTGAGTTTGGATTTGAGTCATCCCACTTTAATGAAGCATTATCCGTTAACTTTACATACTACAATCAGCGGACACAAGATGCTCTCTTCAATGTTCCTCAAATCCCATCAGAAGGTTTCACCGGCAGCCAGCTCGAAAACGTTGGTGAGTTAAAAAATGAAGGAATTGAGCTTGAACTGCGCGGTCAGCTTGTTCAGGGAAGAAATTTTTCACTTGAACTCGGAACCAGTTACTCCTCCAACTTCAGTGAAGTCATCAGTACGGGTGGAGCAACGATATTCAATTTGGTTGAGGGTCAGCCCATTCCTGTAGTGCGAGGCACTATGGTAACCAACAGGGATGAAGTTGCCGATCCACAGTTTGAGCGGGAGCAATTTTTCGGGCCGTCTATGCCTACACATATTCTCGGTCTCGATTTCAACATGACGCTTCCACAAGGAATTCGCTTTAGCGGGAAAGCGGAGTTCAACGGCGGCCACTATATCAGCCAAAACTCACAGTGGGCAATGGTTAATAGGGGAGCCGGTGGACCGGGATGTGCATCTGTTTATGCGCAAGTTCCACACGGCGGATATTCCACGGCTGCCGCAGAGGCCAATAACCTCACAGCATTTCAGCGCGCTACATGCTACTCTGAAAATATTGAAACAGGACTTTGGATAGAGCCGGCCGATTTCATTAAAATCCGGAACCTCTCCCTCAACATTCCGCTCAATTTCCTGACGGGTGATTTCGTTAGATCTGCTGTTGTATCGTTCTCAGCCGCTAATATCAGGTTGTGGACCCATAGTGAATTTACTGCATTCGATCCTGAAATGGTTTGGAGCCGTGAAGGGCTTACAGCTCTTACGACCGGTATACCCGAAACAACACCGGCGCCGATGCGATTTAATACATCCCTCCGCATCGACTTTTAAATCGGCTCAAACTAAAAAAATTAAAAAACTACATTGCTATGATGATTAAAGATAATCTGAATAAACTCGTAATAGGTTTTACCATCCTTTGTGTGGGGGCTATTATCTACGCCGGATGCGAAGTAACAAATCCCGGACCCGTACAGGATCAATTCTTGAACGAACCGGGCGCTTTCAGTGCTGTTGCTGAAGGGGCAAACTTTTCAGTCTCACAAGCACTTTGGCAAGTCTCCTATATGGGAGAAGAATCCATTAAAAACGTTACCCGGGCGGGGCGTAACTTCTGCTGCCCAAAAGTACCTCCCCGCGTTGGTGATTTCCGAAGAGAAGTTGGTGGCGATATTAGTACCGTTTGGAATACAACTCAAAGAGCACGATGGGTGGCCGAAGACGGATATCGCCGGTTTATAAATGAGCTGGGCGAAGATGGTGCTAAAAACCTCGAAGAGGCAGCAAAAATAAATCTTTCTGCCGGATACGCCAATCGAATTCTTGGCGAAAACGTCTGTGAAGCGGTAATCGACGGCAGTGAAATTATGCCGTACACAGAGTACTTTGAACGTGCGGATAACGCATTCTCAACGGCAATTGAGATCGGTAATAATGTTGGCCGGCCGGATATTGTTACAGCAGCCTATGCCGGGCGTGCATCCGTTCGGGCCACCGGCCTCAACAACTGGCAGGGAGCTATGCAGGATGCCAACCGGGTAGACGAAGATTTTAGCTGGGAAGCGATCTACACCTCTCTTGAATCTGCCCAGTTCAATCATATATATGAGCTTGGATCAGGCAATCCCTGGGTAGACTGGACAGTTATCGAAACCTTTGTTGAGGATTACTATGAAGACTCAGGTGATCCTCGCACAAGCTGGGAAGACACCGGGCGCGAAGATACTCCGCTTGGCCTGCCCCTTTATCAGCAACAGAAATATACGTCACGGGCTGATAACGTAAACCTCTCCTCAGGACGGGAAATGATTCTGTTAAGAGCTGAAAATGCACTCAGAAATGAAAATCTAACCGATGCGATGACCTACATCAATCAGCTTCGGA
>CAZXYQ010000040.1:0-19951 GCA_964644975.1 uncultured Rhodohalobacter sp. | reverse complement strand
TCCTCATCCAAAATATCTGCAGCCTGAAGATCCACACCGTGATCCTTCAGATAGGAAACCCGATCCAGATTTCGGCCTGTACCAGTGACCTTTGCTTTTTCTTTTATTACGAGCAGCTCCGACAAGCGAGAACCCACGAAGCCGGTTGCGCCTGTTACCAGGATGGAAGTGTTTTTAAGTGATTTCATGGTTTTTGGGTTTTATTAGCGTTTTTTTGCAACATCGCTTTTAAAGCGCTGGCTTCTTTTTTTGAAGTTAGCTCCTATTTATTTTCAATATCAGAGATAATATCCTCTGCAAGTTCTATACTCATGGAAAAGAAATCAGCAAGAAACCTGATCTGATAGATTCTTCCTACGACCATCATCTCCATCTTCTTGTCATTGATAATACTTTCAAGCTTCTGATCTATATCTTCAAGAGGCCTGGGATCATCTTTATAGTATTCAATTTGCCGATGCCAGGGATTTGTTTTGTTGAAAATCCAATAGTAATTGGCCTTAACGTATGGCTCAAACATTGTTTTAATTTCTGTATTAGCATTTTCTACCCGTCTTTTCAATTGTCCAATATGCCTGTAGTATTCCAATAACTTAGACTGGAGATGTTCATTAACGGATGACATTCCGTCCGTACTTAAAAGAGTATTCATTCCGCTCTCATTCACTTCAATTTCCTTTTCGAACATAAGATATAACAGGTACATCTGTACATTGTTATCAAGCGCCCTCAGTGTCTTGAATTGTTCAAAAAAGATGTTTGCATATTCAATTGCAGTCTCTGTTTCAAGCAACAGGATTTCTGCCTGTGCAATATCGTCTTCCAGATTTAAACTTATGGTTTCCAGATGTTTCTCAGCCTGGGCCCAGTTTTTCTTTTCCTCATTCCAGTTATTTACCTGAAGTGCAATCAAAATCCCAATCACCACCAGCATTATTTCGCCGATTGCGTAGAGCAGATACTTTCGACCCTTTTCTTCTTCGATAAGTTTTTTTCGGATGGTGCGGAAGAATTTTAGCATGGGATTAGCCGTTGAGTTTAATTTTAAAAACCGTTTGCCCCGTCCGTAAATCAATATGCATACTACCCCCCATGAGCCTTCACAATATCATTCGTAATACTAAGCCCAAGCCCCTTACCCTGCGTCCCTTTCTTCGTCGTATTAAACGGCTGCAGGATCTTGTCTTTGATATCTTCGGGAATGCCCGGGCCGTTGTCTTCGATTTCGATTAGGATTTGGACGTTTTCGGATTTGGTTCGAACCGTGAGTTTGGGTTCATATCCCCCTGCGTCCCCCTTTGATAAGGGGGAGTTTATCTTATCACTTTTCACTTTTGTTGGGTGTTGTTCCCAATCCCGACCCTTCGGGGCCTTCGCACTCCCCGGTCCTCCGTCTTCGGTCACCCGTCGCAGCTCCTCTCTAGCTTCCTCAACCATCTCCAAACTCACCTCCGAAAAATTAGTCACAAAATTGAGCGGATATTTGATTTCGTGGGCTATACCGGCGGTAAGCAGTCCCAAAGAAGCGAGTTTTTCCTGCTGGACGAGTTGATCTTGCGTAGCCTGTAATTTTTCAAGAGCGATTTCCAGGCCAGTGAAACTTTTCCTGATCTCATCTTTCGTAGTGCGATATGCCATGATATTTTCTGCACAAATTTGTGTAAGATTCATTTCAGAAAATGGCACTTCATGCATGAAATAACTTACATACTGATCATAGGCTGCCTGAAGTTCTTTTGGGATTGTATTCATGCATTTACCTGTAACTTTTTTTAAATGTACTCCCCAATTCACCAGACGCGTAATTCGTCAGACGAAGTTTTTTATTATTGAAATTAACGTGATTGAGCTTAATCGTCCGACTACAGGCAGGACCCAAAATGATCAACTACAGAATTTATGTATACCCAACTGCTAAATCCCCTTTACCAACAATTAACATGATTTTACTGTCTACGGATGAATTCTCCAAAAAAGTTCGATTTTAATGTTAAATAGTTGAAATAACAGTATGTCTTATTCAGCGATGAGTTCAAAATTCAAGTGATTTCGCATCAGTTTAAAATGCTTGCCTAAACTGTATAGTGAAATGGTTTGGTCGATTACCTGTTGTAGAATGATCAGGTCGAGTATTCCAACGTTATTAATTCCATTTTGTAAATTCATGAGCTGATAGTAACGAACGATCTCTCAGACAATCCTTTATGTACATCTGTTTTCAGTTGTACAATTTCTATTCAATTTGAAACCGGTTGATTGAGCTCTTTCTAAACTGTATCTGTGATATGAAGATTGCCGTAAAGCTTTTTCAGAAGATCAAACTCTCCGATTTTGTAGAATAGAATAAGGCAACTTGTGTCAGATACTATGACGCTGGGCATTTCCTATATCTTCGTCAAGTTCGTCTGCAGGATAGTTTATCAGAGAAACGTTATGCTCAGCAAGCAGCTTCAGGAAGGTTTCTTTCGAATAGCCGGCCAGTTAGGCCGCTTGTCACAGTGTGAGCTTTCCTCTTTCATATAATTTAGACACCAATGACATTCTTATCTCCCTGTCATCAATATCTGCTGCATTCGGTATCTTTATCGCTAACGTCTTCATATGTCAAATGAAACTAAGTTTTCTTTTTAACGGGGTGCTTGGCCATAAAAGTCTAAAAACAACGTCCATCTACCTGCACGTACTTAATCGTGGAGGCCACAGCATTAAAAGTCCGTTGGATGATTAACTTGCCTGTTATTCAATAATGTTGATTGATGAAAACTCTTGGTGGCAGGAAAAGTAATTTGAAAAGTATGGTAACCTCGCGCTAATCACTCCAATCACCAAAGAATCTAATTTCATCATCCTCAGAAAAAAAGTTCATCTGTTCACAAACAGTATAATCCCCTACTTTTTAAATCATTCAAACCGAATGACCAGCGGAAAGTCCTCCCGGTCGGCGGGTGGTTCTCTGAGAAACAGAAGCTCATAGAGCTCGCCGGTTCGCCAGGTTTCCACAAATTCATCGTACGTTTTTGAACCGGGATTGCCGCTCTGCCCCCCGGGATACACGCCGTAGCCGCGTACTCCTTCAGGATCGAGTTCTACAATCATCCGCCATGACGGGCCGTGACTGCCGCGGATGGCGTTGATCGTCTCTGCCCCGCCGCCGGTGAATACGTTCGATACTCCGAGTCCTGGAATCTGGGCTACATGGTTCAGGTTCGTATTATTTACATAACCCCACTTCCACGGATCGCCGGGCTCACCATAGCGGGCCATCAATCGATCAACTGCAGAATGAAAGGAGGATTGAACGAGATCAGGCAGTGTTTCGCGCTCATTTGTATGTACATTATTAAACCATTCGGAGTTGGGATCATTGGTGATCAGGTCAACAGTTGCATCCCGTGAAGGACGCCGCATAGGGAATTCCGTATCATAGTTGTTATCCCAGATAGCGTTGTTCAGCTCCCTCCACCACTCTCTGAATAGGGATGGTTCAATGAGGTCAGCTTTATTATGATGTGACCAGTTTTGTAGTGCGGTCAAAAGCTCGGATTCTTTATCTGTGAGTTCGCTATCGTCCACATTTTCAAGCAGTACCGGGAGCAGCATGTAGGCGTGGTAGCTGAACTCATCCATAAACATCTCTTCAAAATCCTGCACGGTGCTATTGTTCATTTCCATCAGCAGATCGTTAATTCTTCTGCCGCGCTCATAAGGAGCAAAATCTTCACCAAGATAATGGGGATAGTCATCGGCTGCCGGAAACTGGTTGGCGGCACTCAAAAAACCACGTTCGGGATTCAGTGAAAACGGATTCTCGGCATACGGGATAAAGTCGTTCCAGTCGTAGGCCGGATCAGATCCGTCGCTGACCGTGCGCCCCTGAAATTCCCACTTCACCGGGAAAAGGCCAACGGTCTGCATCGCAATAGAACCATCTGTTCCTGCATAGTTCATATTCTGAGCCGGTGCCTGGTAGCTTTGGAACGCTTCTTTGAACTCATCATATCCCTCTGCCCTATTCAGTTTGTAAAAAGCAAGCAGTTCATTGGAGGCTTCATGTGCTATCCATCGAAGGGCGTGATCGCGCTGAATGGTCTGGCTGATCGCCGTCTCTTGCTCTGTTTCATAGACCGGGCCGTGGTGGGTAAACCGGATGGTATCTACAACGGCTTCCTCTCCTTTTACGTAAATAGTTTCGGTGTGAAGGGTTACCTCTTTCCAGAGACCGTCGTGGAGATACTCGCTCTTTGAATCATCACGAAACGTAATTTCGTACCAGTCCATAACATCGGCGCCGGTATTGGTGGATCCCCAGGCGATCTGCTCATTAAAGCCCACGATAACGGTTGGTGCTCCCTGAAGGCTGACGCCGTAGACGTTTGAATCGGGTGTACGAAGCTGTATCTCGTACCAGATAGAGGGCATACTCATATTCAGGTGCATATCGTTGGAAAGAATCGGGTAGCCTGCGGCGGTTTTTCTGCCGTCCACAACCCAGTTATTGCTTCCGTTCAGGGGATCCGGCTGCCACGGTTCAATCTGTTCCGTAAACATTGGCCGGTAAAGCGAATCAGGTTTTTCAGGCAGCTGCGGCGTGAACTCCCACTCCGTTTCGGGGGGAATGATCGGGTCCATCAGCAAAGGGCGGGCACTCAGGAAACGGTCAACAAAATCCTCCCCAAAGTAGGCCATGGTGTTGCTGGTGCGGAAATCATCGGACCGGCCCGCCAGCATCTGCGTCATATATTTCAGCAGCAGGGCGGTTTTCAGCGGCTCCCACTGCTCCGGTTTGACATCCAGAATTTTGTACTCCAGCGGATAAGTTTCGTACCGGAGCGTATTAATATAGGCGTTGACGCCGTCGGAGTAGGACTGAATCACACGGCTGATTTTCTCATCATCCATAATTCCTTCCAGCGCGCGTTCTGCGCCCACCATCATCCCCAGTCGCCTCTGGTGCTGGTCGTACCCGATCATATCCGGCCCCAGCCACTCCGCAAGCCGCCCTCCCGCAGCCCGGGTCTGAATCTCCATCTGAAAAAGGCGGTCACGCGCGGTGATATAACCCTGCGCATAGTAGAGATCCTCATCATTTTGAGCAAAGATGTGGGGAACGCCGCGCTCATCAAAAAAAACCTCAACCGGCTCGTTGAGTCCCGGGGCATTCAGATTCAGCTCTCCTTTAGCGACACGTTTTTCGGCATTTGCCCAAAACCCCTGCGTGGGCTGAAAAAAAGATCCCGCGGGAGGCAAAGGGCCTAAAGGAATGGATAGCAGATAAATGAAGAGGGATGTTACAATAAAAACAACGGTGAACAGGATCGTATTCTTCATAGGATAAAAAGCAGTTTTATTCTATTAAGTGGATTTGGATTATTAATCAGGGCAAAAGGCACATTATGAATCGATCAAAAATCTTATTCAAGGGTAAAGAAAATCGAAGTTAAATACTGCCGCACTTGCGCGGAGGAGTCAATTCTCCGAATGGAAATTTTCAGATGGACAGATAGCATATTAGTCATTTCCGAATTGGAAGTGTAATTACAAATTGGGCACCTCCCGAATCAGACTCCTCAATTTCGAGCTTACCTCCGTGCATCTGCGTCACAATATCATAGCTAATGCTTAGCCCGAGGCCGGTTCCTTCGCCCGTGGGCTTTGTGGTGAAGAACGGCTCAAAAATTCGCTCGCGAATCTCTTCAGGGATACCGGGGCCGTTATCAGCAATACGCACTTCCACACGATCGTCGTAATGGGTTGATTGAATGTTGATAACAGGTTCATAGCCTGACTTCTGAGTCACTGAATAAGCCCAGACCGAGTCAATAGCATTCTCGATTAGGTTCTGAAGCACCTGCCCAATTTTTTGAGCCATTATATCAAAAGGTTCCAGAGAGGGGTCAAGATCCGTATTCACGGATATCAGAAGTTTATTATTTTGAACTTTTCTTCCTTCATAAGCCAGGTCGGCATATTTTTGGATGAGCTGGTTTAGATCAGTCTTCTCCAGTTCAGCGGGTCCTCCTCTTGAATGTTGCATCATCGATCGCACAATAGAGTCAGCGCGTTTGCCATGCTCCTCAATTTTTTCAGTATTGAAGCTCAGATTCGACAGGATAAATGTAATCTCATCCACATCATTTGTCTCAATCGCCACCTTCAACTCCTCCACGAGTTCATTGGAAACTTCTGCAAAGTTGTTAATAAAATTAAGTGGATTTTTAATTTCGTGGGCTATTCCCGTAGACAAACGACCCAGAGAGGCCATTTTTTCAGCCTGAATCAGTCGATTTTGAGTGGTTTTCAGTTCGTGATAGGCCGACTCAAGCTCACGGGCTTTTTCCAGTTCTGATTCTTTTAAATCGTACTCGGCCTGCAGCGCTTTTGCCTGCACCTCAGCAATTTTTGAACGTGCGATAGCCGCTTCAGCCTTCAGCTCTGTTTCACGCAGGTGGGCTGTTTCTCTCTCCTTTTTCAAAAGACGCGCTCTCTGAACGCGATCTACGACGAACACGGCAATACTAAACAGTACAAAATACGCTAAAAATGCCCACCACTGTAACCAGGCGGGCGGAGTGACCTGAAAAGAGTATCGGGCCGGGGCAACTGACCAGATGTTGCCTTCATTCACTGCGCGTACTTCAAAAGCGTACTCTTTTGGGCGAAATACAGCAGGTAAATTTGTGTAGTTAATTCTCGTATCCGGCTTCAAAACTGACCACTCATCACTAAATCCAATCAGTCGGGTTTGATAACGGATACTCCGCTCGTTGCCAAAACTCAGTGCAGAATATTCAAAAGTAAACTGGTTACGTTCACCCTGAATCTCTTCTGTGATAATGTTTTCAATTCGAACATCGGGCGGAAGTTCGTTAACACGATCTTTTGCCGGATCATATATAGTTACACCATTTGCAGTGCCATAATAGACAACCCCTTCACTGTTAATATGAACGGAGCCATAAAACCAAACTTCATTATCAACCAGGCCGTCCTGCCGGTTTACGGTTCTCAACACGGTCCCGTTTTCGGTGTCAACTTCGGCCAGCCCCTGGTTTGTGCCTACCCATAATGTTTCTGAAACCGGAGACCACGCAAAACTGGTGGCATTATCCGCTCGCAACCCATCTGCCGTGGTAATATCATGCCGTTTTCTTGTAGAAGATCCTTCAAGTGCAGCCAAACCTGCCGGAGTTCCTATCCACATCAGTCCATCTAACCACAACAGTTTATCGATTTGGTTTGATGGGGCTCCCGTTTCGGTGGACCACCAGGGTTCAAAAAGATCTCGTTCATCATCAGCAGACCGTCTTTCTTCTAAAACCCGGAGTGTCAGCGGTTCTTTGGAGCGGTAAATTCCCATGTCGCGTGTTCCAAGCCAAAGATGGCCATCTCCATCAAAAGCTGCCGTGTGATAAATAGCTGCAGGCAGGCCATCTTCAGCGTTTAGTGTGTAAAAATAGTTGTTTGCCGCAACGTAGACTTCATGATAGCCGGGGAACCAAATACTTTCAGCATGACCGCTTAAAGAAGCGTCCTCCGGAATCTGTAATTTATCAGCGGCGAGAATACTTGCTGTATTATATGTTGACAGGGTTCCGGGTTCACCAAACAGTGTGACGGTATGAGTAGCGGTTACGCCATTTAATTGAAGCAGACTGCTCATCGAGAGGCTGCTGAGCCCCCTTGAAGTTCCAATCCAGAGTCTCCTTTCACTATCCGTTTCCAATCCATTGATCCAATTATTAGAGAGGCCATCCTCCTGGGTAATCAGCTCAGACTCAAACTGTTCATTTATGCAGGCAACGCCACCCTGAGAGGATCCGGCGAAGATAGCGCAGGGAAAAGCATTACCAGAGTACGGCAGAACAGTTCCAATCGACGGGCCGGGCAAATGCGGGCGCTCTCCTGCATAAGAAATTGCCGTGAGGTTATTGAACGCCCTGTAGTTATATCTCAGCTTGGAAACTCCTCCGGACTGGGCTATCCAAATATTATTTTCACGATCCTCCATCACGTTAAATACAATATCCCCCAGCAGGCCATTTTCACGCCTGATAATTTCTAGAGAAGACATATCGCGGGAATTAAACTTTAATACTCCCGATCCTTCACTCGACACCCAAATATTGTTTTCACTATCTGATGTAATGTTGGAAATATTTCCTGAAAGAGACTGATCTATATCAACAAAAAGAGGCCGGCCGGCCCTCTCTTCAAGCTGCCAAACGCGCCCCAGCTGTTCACCTCCCCATAGGGTACCATCGTCATCAGAATAGAGAGAGCTGATGTTGTTATTGCTGCCGGAATTGAATTCAGAAACTCTGTCGGAGTCGTCATATCTAAACAACTTTCCCCCTGTAACTGCAACCCAAACGGTGCCGCTGCCGGTAGCTTCCACAGCCCGAACCGGGTATGGCTGTTGGTTGTCAGAAAGGGGTGTAGATAGCGTATCAGACTCAAAAAGACCGGCGTCATTTACCCAGTACCGCACAATTCCTATATTATCCGTTCCCACCCATAGACGCTCACTCGAGTCAACCGTCATTCGGTTGTGATTAACGGTACGGTCTAAAAGATTATGACCCTCAATTTCAGAAACAAAATGAATGGATTCTCCCGTATCGTACTCAGTTAAAGGCTTTTCGGAAGCTACCAGGCCGGCATTAGAACTGACCCATAATCTGCCGCTGGCATCCTCAATAATATCCCAAACGGTTAAATCACGCAGGCCCTGATCGATGCTATAAACATCCATAGAAGTGCCGTTGTAGCGCACAAGGCCGGATGAGTAAACGGCAAGCCAAATGTATCCGATTTTGTCCTGGTATACGAGATGTACTTCCGCTGACGGAAGAGGATTAATCTCTTTCTCAGGGGTATAATGGGTGATTGGCAATACCTGAGCTTCAAGTGCACCATAAAACAGTGCAAATAAAATCAGGAGTGTGAATCGTCGAATCCTCATGTTGCACTGTCGATAATGGTTTTTATTCATAAGTGTATCTGTTTCCAGGCCCTCTGGGTTGGAAAAGACAAAAAGTCGCCCTATATGTCATGTAATCACAGAATTGGTAAAGGGGCGCTCTTTGAAAAACTCATGATAAACCAAAAACCGGAGTTCGACAAAAAATGTATTTAGTCATGTAAATAAATCTTTGTGTATCGAACTCAGGTCAAAATATCAATTATCTTGGGCCGACTGAACCGCCTCCGCCACCTGATCGATTATACGACTCTAAAAGCGGTTCGGCATCACTGGTTGTAGCAGATGATGTGATCGGCATGGATCTGGTTTCAGTATCAATGGAGTTTAGCGTTTCGCGCAGCAGTGCTCTGGCGTCCTCCAAAGTTTTTACAGAATCGAATTCCGGCATGGAATCAGTAATTGTCGGGTCTGTTTTTTTGGCTGCCATGAGTTCATCCCCCCCTCCCATAAGTTCAACTGCAGCGGCTTCTCCGTACGCCATCAGTGCTAAGTCGAAGTCAGCTGATTCGGAACCTCGTCCGCTAACCACATTCAGTTCAGCAGTAAGCAACTGAGCAAGCAGTTTGTCGAGCTCCGTTTGCTGTTGCCAGATTATATAGAAGGCAGAGTAGAGCTTGTTTTCTCCAAATTGAAAGGGTTCTTCAAGCAGTAAACCTTCAATATCTTCAAGATGCGAAAGCAATAGATCTTTTGGAACCTCAGTAGGTATTGTAATGCCTAAAATTTCAGATGCTACACCAAGCAGAAGCTGTTTTATCCAAAATTTTCTCTCTTCTGTATTTGTTACGATCGAACCTTCGCTAAATCGTTGAATTAACTCTTCAACTTTTGGCTCGAAACCAAAGTTTACGCCGCCGATGTTGTCTGATGTAGCAGTCACTGCAACACCGGATACCGGGGTGGTAGGCAGGGATGTGTCGTACAGCCCTTCATTAAAATCTTCAGCGTCTTCTGTCTCTTCAGGAACTTCAAGGGTAAACGTTTTTTCCTCATCACCTGTAAAAACAATGAAAGAATAGAACCCATCCTCTCCCGTCTTGGTATGAGCTTCCATGCCCTCACCGTCGGTCAGTTTAACAGTTGTATTTTGGATGCCCGATTCATTCGAATCTTTTACCTGATTAGAGTTGGCATCAACGAAAACAAACCCTGAGACAGATACAAACCCTTCGCAAAGATCAGCATCGCCGCTTTCACACGTAACAAAGCCGCCATTCTGGCTATCGTCATCTGTTCGGGCAAATATCATATAAGGAGTGCTTTCAGAATAGGTGTAGGATCCGGCGCCGCTAAGGACCCTGTCCACAATGGTTTTTACCTTTTCAACGCTGAAATTTGGTTCCCCGTTACTCATAAGGCGGGAAGGCATTCTGCCACTTGCCAGAACTTCATCGAGGTTAAAGCGGGGAACTTCAATTAAAGACCACAGTGCTACCTGGATCTCTCTGTAGGTCAGGTTCGGATCCTCTTTTTTTAGCTGATTTTTGACCGACATTAAATAGTTAACCGGTTTCCATGTAGTGCTGCCGTATGTGGAATACGCTTCAACGCCATTATGGCGGTCATTGTTAGATGCAATCGGTTTATCCCACTCAAGGCACCACCCTTCAACTAATCCTTCTCTGATAATCGAATTACTTTTGATATTGCTTACATCAAATGCGAAGTAGCTGTCAAGACCTGCTGATTCTCCTTTCCGAATGGTAAGCGTTGTATTTGAGGCCTCCTCAATAGCTCCCAGTTCTAAATAAGGGGCCAGTGACTCCTCTAAATCTGTATGTATGCTGTTGTCACATGATGACATAGCAATTGCGGTAACCAATAACAGCACCGATAGTGACAGTATATTTTTTTTATTCATATGTGCCTCAAAGCTCTTTAAGTGTTGATATTATTCAACGCCTTTTTTTTGTCTAGCCGTTGAATTTGACCCTCTGTGTTGGGGTTATTTATTGCTCAGTTGATTCTATTTGCTGATTCACTTCAGGAGTGAGAGATGCATGCACTTCTGAATAAAACATTCGAAACCATATTGGTCTAATCTTAGCTTAAGCTAGATTTTTTATTATAGAACCCACACCTCTTTACGTGTAGTATTTAAAATTGGGATTACAATATATTGCTTAATTATTTTGTTGTATAACCACAATGTAAACAACAAGTAATTAACAAACTATAGGATGTACTTGTCGTTAAAATCTTATAATTTTTCCTTAAATAAATTGGGTCGTGAACTTTACCTCTGTTATAACCACTCTTTTATGTCTACTCTGAATTGAATATACTTTCACATGCCGTTCTCCAAACAATAACTAACCACCTTTTATGTCTTTAAAAAAATTACGAGTATTTATTCTAACCGGCCTGATTCTAACTCTCCCCGCTCTTCTTCATGCACAGGTACAATCGTTTCAGGATGTGGTAGGTCATGAGTTTGGCGACCGAATTACAAAAACATACCAGATTGTGGACTATCTGGAATACCTGGATGAGGCCTCTGACCGGGTGACGATTTTCGAGATTGGCACCACTTATAATCACAAGCTTCAAATGGGTGCTATACTGACTCATCCTGATAATCACGCCCGGATTGATGAGATCAAAGAAAACGGTCAGAAGCTGGACGATCCCCGAACCATCTCATCATCCGAAGCGGAATCGATCATTGAAAATCAGCCAGCGATTCTCTACCTAGCCGGTTCCATTCACGGGTTTGAACTTTCGGGAACGGAAGGTGCGCTGAAGCTGATTGAGCATTTCACCACATCGGATGATCCCGAGACTCTTGAGCAGCTTCGCAACACAGTGATGGTGATGGATCCCAACATTAATTCCGATGGACGCGACGCGTTTGCCCAGGCCAATCATCAAATGCTGGGCCGATCCATTCACGCCGATAATGACGACTGGTCGAATGACTTTAACGGCTGGGAAGCGCGTAAATATAGAACCAGCCACTACTATTTTGATTTGAATCGTGATTGGTTTGCACATACACATAAAGAGACGCGGAATCGTGCAGCTATCTTTCGTGAGTGGAGGCCGCAGGCAGGTGTTGATGCTCATGAAATGGGAGCAAATACGGAGTTTTATGTAGATCCGCCTACCAACCCCATTTCGCCCCTCTTTCCCGATTACACCAGCAGGTGGTTTGAACACTATGGAAACGCTCACGCCGATATTTTTGACGAGAACCATGTGGAGTATACCAAAGGCGAGATTTTCAACTTTTTTTACCCGGCCTACTTCACCTCATATATGACCCATCAGGGAGCGGTTGGAATGCTGTATGAGCAGGGGTCAAGTCGTGGATTCGGGCTGCAGCTGTCTGATGGTTCGGTTCGAACACTGGCAGATGCGGCTCACCAGCAATACCTGGCGTTCCGTGCTATGGTAAAACTTTCGAGCGACCGAAGGCAAGATTTAGTCTCTGATTATTACCAGCAGAATGTACAGAACATTGAAGCGGGAACAAGTGGAACAGTTCGCTACCTGATTAAGGAAGAAGGCGATCCCAACCTGGTGGCCGAAGCTGTGAACCTGTTGATGAGAAGTGGTGTGGAGGTTCACAGGTTGACGGAAGAGTCATCGGTGCGCAACGTGACGGATCGGAACGGGGAGTCGGTGGGAAGTCATTCATTTGCAGAAGGCACCTATCTGATTGAAGCATCCCAGCCGCGCTATACATTCATCAGAAACCTGCTGGATCCTGAAGTGCCGATGCCGGATAGATTTCTTGAGGAGGCCCGGCAGCGCGTGGATCGCGGAGAAAATCCAAGATTCTATGATATCACCTCCTGGTCACTGCCGCTGCTCTATAATCTGCAGGGATTCAGCAGCTCAAGCAGCAGATCCGTTTCAGCAGAAAGGGTAACCGGACCGGTTCAGGCCGGAAGCAATACGCCACTGCAGCGCGGCCAGTATGCCTACCTGATTGATGGAAACCAGGCGAAGGCGCTATCTGCCATACCTTATCTGAGGGAGCAGGGTATACGGATTCACGTACTCTATAAAGCCACGCAGGTCAACCAGAAGCCATACGCATCAGGAACCGTAATTGTGCGAACCGATGGAAATATTGATGAGGTGCACCGGGCGCTGTCGGAACTGAAAGACCGTTTTGGCCTGGACATTGATCCCGTTGACAGCGGTCAGGCTGATGCCGGTTTTCCGCCCCTGGGATCTGTTGAAGGTTCTCGTATTACAGAGCCAAAAATTGCGCTGATTGGCGACCATCCGATTGACGCCTACTCCTTTGGATGGGCCTGGCACACGCTCGATCGCACCTATGAAATTCCCCATATCGTGATGAATACACGTTCAGTTGGCAACACCAAACTAGAGCGGTTCAATGTGATTGTGCTTCCTGAGATTTCAGGTGCGGGTCAGTTTGCCGCTATGCTGGGAGAGGATGGTATCAGCCGTCTGCAGCGCTGGGTGCGTGATGGAGGTACGTTGGTGGCGATTGGTTCGGCAACCGACTTTGTGAAAAATCAGCTTGAGCTTCTGAAACTCGAAAGCTGGTACGATAAGGATGAGAACGAAGACGCCCGGCGAGTTACTGTACCCGGCGCATTTTTCAGAACCGATCTGGACTCCGAGAACTGGCTCACCTCCGGGTATTCTACAGACTTACCGGTCCTGGTAAACTCCAGCCGTATCTACACGCAGCCTGAAGGAGCAGCCACACCCAGAATCAACACGCCTGTTACAATCGCCTCCGGTGAGTCAAAAATTTCGGGACATGCCTGGAGTGAAAACATGGAGCGCGTTCCTGGTAGTGTTATCGCCTATGAAGAACGCGCAGGATCGGGACGTGTAATTGCCTTTAGCGAAGACATCAACTTCCGCGGCTACTGGCGAGGCGCAAACCGACTCTTTCTAAACGCGGTGATATTAGGGCCCAGTGCGCCGTGAGCAGATGGGAGATTAGAGATATGAGATTGTGAGATGTCAACACGTCATGCCGCACTCCAATGCGCGATCTCCCATTTCGGTTCTTAAGATAAATTATTTGCGTATTTGATCAATCACCCAACTCTACCAGGAACGCCAGAAAGCGGCGTACTCTGGCAGGTTGGATACAATTCGACCTGGTAGAGTTCCTGCGCGTATTTAGCGGGATTCTGCCAGAGTTGGGCTATTGGAGATGGAGCGTTTCACAGAAATAAATATCGAATAATGAATATTGAACGCCCAACGCTGAACGGAGTTCTCTTTTCGGCGTATGCAATGCCCGGTCAATTATCAGAAAACAGGTAATAGGAAAAGATCTGGCAGCCCGATTCAAGACTGTAGCCAAATGAAAGAAACCTGGTTCACCTACATCATACGTTGTACAAATGGCAGTCTGTATACTGGCAGTACAAATCATATCATCCGGCGATGGCACCAACACCGGCAGGGTACCGGGGCTAAATATTTGAAAGCCCATAAACCGGAAACGATGGTATACCTGGAGGCGCACCCGGATCGGTCTGCCGCATGCGTTCGCGAGTATGAAATTAAACAGTACTCAAAAGAAAAAAAGGAGTCTTTGATTGAGTGTTCTGAACGTCAGCTCATTTATTAGGGCTTGACAATAATTTCAACTCTACCAGCAGTTCCGAAATTCACGGAACAGTCTGGCAGGTTGTATATCGAGCGAGTTGGCAGGCTGATTGTATCTATTTGATGAGCATCATCTGGCGGGTTTCAACAAAGTTTCCGGCACTGATGCGGTAAATATAGACACCACTGGCCAGGGAGCTGGCGTCAAACGCAACCTGGTGCCGGCCTGCTGCCTGCTGTTCATTTACGAGGGTGGCAACACGCTGGCCGAGAATATCGTATACGTCAAGGCGTACATCTGCAGACTGCGGAATAGCGTACTGAATTTGTGTGGTTGGATTAAATGGATTTGGAAAGTTTTGATTGAGTTCAAAATGGCTGACCGACTCGCTTGGTTCAACAGAGACAGCTATTTCACTGCTGAATACGCCATATTTTCCGGCGAGTGTGATATCAGCGGAAAGAGTTTGCTCTTCGGTATCAAGTGCTGCGTGATCTATTAAGACCCATTCCCCCGCAGCGTCGCCGTCCCCTTCCTCAAAGAACCAGAGGCCAACGGTCTCTTCATCCACTCCATTCAACCCATTGGCCGCATAGTGAATATCGAGATCAAAGCGTGCTTCACGGTCCGTAAAGCCAACCTGGAAGTATTGCCCGAGGCTGATCAATTCAGGATGTTCTCCAGGTGACTCAACCGTCATAAATTCCACGTTGAGGGGATCGAATGAAACAAGCATATCCGAATGGTCCGTTTTGATGGTTCTCAAATTCTGCACCCTTATACCTTCACCATCAAAGAAAGAGTAGAAATCACCAAGTCCAATCGTATCACCGGAAATGTCGGTTAATGTATTGTCTATAATGTCGATTTCCTTCACATAGCTTAGTACAAACGCATACCAGCTTGAATCAAAGGTATTGTTTGTAATCGAAATGCTATCGCTTTCAGCATTAAGGAAAATTGAATAGTACTGACCGCTGAAGGTATTTTCACTAATACTTGAGTGGTTTGATTTAGACGTAAGTATACCATACCACTCATCCCCATCAAATAAGCTATTGTTTACATTCATGTAGTTTGAGTTCTCCGCGTATATTCCCCAGTAGTTTTCTATAGTTGTTATATTAGAAAAGGTCGTGTGGTGCGCATTCTTTACATCAATTGCACCATTCACCACTTCCATTGTTCGATATCCGGTGATGATAATATCTTTAACTTCTACTTGTTCTATTCCGGCTCCACCGCCATCAATTACGATTCCGCTGACATTGAGCGCCCCAACCCCCTCAATTGTGTTCATGCCGCCGTCGAGTACAACATAGCTGCTGGTAATACGGATACAGGTACCGCTAATGCGGGGGGAGGCTGTAAGAGTGTAAAATCCCGGTATGGTGATATCCTGACAGCCGGCAAGGTCTGCCTCCTGCATGACAACAACTTCTGCAGTGGCCAGATGATCGGATGAGCGAAGTTCAACTACACCAATTCCAGCATCTCCCTCATTTGTTGTCCAGCTCAACGTAATTTCAGAAACCTTATTTCTGTTGAGCGTTAACTCCTGTTGATCGGCAGTCTCTCCGCCGAACCCTTCAATGGAAATTATTTGCGTATCTGTAACGCCCAGATTTTTTACAGATGCCGTTACCTCCAGGTTTTCGCCCTCTTTAACGGGAGAGTTTGTAGAAATTATGGTGATTTCAAAAAACGGAAGCAGCCCAAAATGATGATTTTGCGTTCCCAGAAGAATCCTGGAATCCTGACTGGATGCCGTTACGCCGGAGTCTATCGCGTAGAGATAACCGCCAAATTCTCCGGAACCGACGACGTCCGGATCGCCCGGCACAAACAAGTCCGCTCCAATGTAAACGACACCTTCGAGTACTACGGGCGATGATCGTACGAGGTATGGAGTTTCGAGGGACCAGGTTTCAGCACCGTTTTCAATATCGACTGCGTAGATGAAGCTATCATGGCTTCCAAAAAATACGTTTCCGCCGGCAATTGTGGGCGAGCTTACTACAAAGGAATCGGTTTCAAATTCCCATGTTACCGATCCTGATTCCACATCAATAGAGAAAAGATTGTGGCGCAGCCCAACGTAAAGCTGTCCGCTGTAAACTGTTGGTGATGACCAGGCGCCCATCTGTGCTACATACTCCACAATGGGTTCATCCCAGATCTCTTCACCGGTTTCTGCGTCAAATGCGTAGACGTATGCATCATAAAGAGGCACGTCAGATGAGCCGTCATCGGGTAGTACTTTCGAAAATACACTGTAAAGTACTCCATTATAAACGGTTGAAGTTGCATATACAGAAGAGAAGCTTTCGTCAAATACCCACAGCTCTTCACCTGTTTGGGCATTCAGAGCGTACATTTTACCAACTCCATCTCCAATAAACACTTTTCCGTCGGATACCGCGGGGCTGTTTTCGCGTGCCGGACCGGTTGTTTCATACTCCCAGATCATCTCACCGCTTGAAGAATCGAGAGCGCGAATCCAGCCGTTGTTTCTGTTGTTATCAGAGCCTGTACTCACATATACAACATCGCCGAAAACAGTTGTCAGGCCTCTGCCGGGAGCAAATGAAAGCTCATCCTCCCTGACCCATTGAAGCTGTCCAGAGGCGGCGTTAATTGCATATACAATCCTGTATTGATCGGCCACATAAATTACTCCATCCACAACGGAGGGAGACTCGTAGATACGATTTTGGAGCTGTGTTTCCCACAAGGTGGCTTGCGTGGCAATATCCACAGCATACAGCGTGTTTCCCGCTGGAATGTATGCAACGCCATCAAGAACAGTGGGAGATGAGAATTCAACATTTTCATCAAACTCCACGCTCCAAATCAGTTGTCCCGGATCTGTTTGAAATGAAGATGTCTGTGATAAGAGTGAGGTACTGATAAATAGAGTGAACAGCAGGAAAAATATGGGTTTGTAGATAATAGCTTTAGTATGTTTCATAATAGTAGTTACTTGATGGGTTGGTATTGTCTTTTTAAGGAGAGAAAAACGTCATGCCCTCTAAAAAAACAAAAGACTATATTTTAAGCGTAGAAAAAATGAATTGGGTATCATTTTTTGTTATTCCGTTCTCTGAGGGGATAGGAGATCGTGGGTTGAAATCATGAAGACATTGGTGTGTATTGATTTAAGTCCATGAATTAGCGTATTTCATTAACTTTCCAACTCTACCAATAGCGCCAAAAGACGGCGCACTCTGGCAGGTTGGTTATCACATGACCTGGTAGAGTTCCAGCACGTATTTCGCGGGATCCTGCCAGAGTCGTTGGCAGATTATGAACCGGTCAAAGTCATACCGCTCTCCGATGACGTTGGCACCCATTTTGGTTCCTATGACGAAATATATTCATAGTTCAGAACACAACGCTGTGCAAAGATTGGAGGTCGCGGGTCAAGCCCGCGATGACGAATGCTGGGTTAATATCTAAAACGAAATTATTAATCCATTACGCAGCGTATACGTGAGGTTTGGAATATCAATAACGGGCTCAGTGTCGTAGGTGAGTGTAAAACGAACGCGATAGGTGAGATGGCGCGATATTCGCATATTAAGCTGATTCTCTGAGGTGACGCGGGGTTTCAGAAACTGGTCGGGACGAGCCTGGTAGTACCCGATCATCAAGAGCTGGGTGGTCTCGCTCAGCTGTCCGCGAATGGCAAGATTAGATGTGCTCTTGATATATTCATTTACAATGTTTGGCTGTTCCTCAGTGCCCCATTTTTCATGTTCATACATCAGACCGGTCACTACGCTTCCTCGAATATCTGTCCTGTTAAGGAACCTGTAACGGACCGATGCGCCTGCCAGAAACCGTTCCTTCAAGCCAAGATTTTCATTGTATTGAAACTGCGTAAAAACTTCGGGTGAAAGCGTGCTCTGCTCATTGAATGTTCCACGCAGATGAAAATAACCGTTACTTATAACGCTTGAACCATCCACATTAATCAACTCTACACTGGTTAAAAAGAGATAGCGGTGCTTCCCGGTAAAATAGGCGGCATTGGTCTCGTTACCCAGCTTAAAAACCTGTTCGTTAAACTTGCTCAGGCTTACGTCAAACACCGTTTCGCCATTCCATGATGCAACGGTATCTATGTCGGCTTGAGTTCGGAAGCTCTCTACATTCAGCACTTGTGCATGTGCAGTGCCTGCTGCAAAGATAAAGGTGATAAGTAGAATGATGAGAGCTTGCAGAGTGATCTTAGGAGACATATAAAGCGTTTGGGGTTATGGATTCGTATGCGGATTAAAGGTAAGAAAAGTATAGAACAGGAAAATGGCGTAATTCGGTATTCGTTCTGCAGATATTTTTGCTGTTTCCTTCAGCCTCCATTTTTTTAAGCCAATTTCATCTCACATTACAGAGCCTTCAATCATCCGCGCACAGACATCCAATCTACGCTCACATATTATTTGTAACTGTTAAATTGTTGAAACTAATTTGTTGCGAATCACTTATAATAATATGAATCAGTAACATAAAGTGAGCTGACATGAAAAAAACATTAGGATATATATTGACTGTTGGTGGTTTAGTAGGCGTAATCTTTTTTACGTACGAATATATGCAGGATTCTGAATCGTTCAGCGTACTGGGCGCCGATGTGGCCGTAAGTACCGGAGACTGGATTCCAATTGTGATATCGGGATTGATAATGCTCGTTGGTATCGTGATGAGCCGCGGAAAATAGAATATAGCTATAGTTGATACAGAAGATTAGAAAATCTATCCCCTACCTGCTGCCTGTAGTGGCAGCGGTATTAATACTCGGGCTGATCTTGTCCAGAGTCATTGATACCGATTCGTCACCGCCTGAACCTGAAATTACCATAACTGCAGCAGAAGCTGGAGAGCATTCAGGTTCTGTGGCTGAGGTATGCGGACAAGTCGCCTCAGCCGATTATCTGCCCAATGTAAACGGCCAGCCAACGTTTCTAAACCTTGATGAAGCCCATCCAAACCAGGTCTTTACAGCGGTTATTTTTGGAGATAACCGTCCACGATTCAGTGCCCCGCCGGAACAGGTGTATCTGAACCGTAATGTTTGCGTGTCGGGTACCATCCGAATCCACGAAGGAGTACCTCAAATCGTTGTTTCAAACCCGGGGCAGATCGCGCTTTCTGAGGCTGAATAATAACATTGTTTTATCATGAAGAGAGTTGAGTGAAATGAAAAGGCGGTCTGACCTCTCAAGGTTTTAAAGCTGTGTTATTTGTTATCGGGTTTTTAGTTATTAGGTGTCAGTTGGCCATAATCACTTGCCCCGATTACCACTCTAACCCGAGTTCGATTCTTAAATTTGTTAAATACCACAGAAATCAGTCCAATAAGGGCGTTATTAAAGATAATTCGTCAACAATTATGTCATGCCGGACTTAGATCC
>CAZXYQ010000039.1:0-22381 GCA_964644975.1 uncultured Rhodohalobacter sp. | reverse complement strand
TCACCGTTGACACAACACTAGCTAATAACCGCTTTTGAAGAATAGAACAGATCCACCTGAATTTGAGAAAGGGCTCGATCTAACGAGCCGTCAGCTTTTGAACATGTCACTGGCATCGCTTGTGCTCTATCTTGCTTTAGCCACTCTGCTCTTCTGGTTTCTCCATGGTGGAAACCTTTTTGAGGCGTTTGAGAGTGATTACAGCTTCGTAATGCAGCTTCTTTACGGTACCGGGGCGGGAATTGCGTCTGCGGGAGTGATCGCATTCTTCTCATCCGTACCACCGGTTAAAAACGCTTTGAATGATTTTTCAATTTTTCGCATACTTTCCCGCACAAAGTTTAGCTGGCCCGATCGGATCCAGATCTCCTGTTTTGCCGGCGTGGGAGAAGAGCTTCTTTTTCGCGGCGCTATTCAACCGCTAATCGGAATCTGGTTTACGTCACTCATCTTCATCGCAATACACGGCTATATAGGGTTCAGATCGTTCGGTCAGGCACTCTTTACCCTTCTGCTTTTTGGGCTCAGTATGCTCTTAGGCTGGCTCTTTATGGTGATTGGGCTGATTGCTGCAATGACAGCTCATGCCGTGTACGATCTGTTGATGCTCTGGTGGGTCAGTGCGCGCACGGATCCAAAATAATACCTATTTCGGGTAGTCATACCCGAATCACTCTTCCGCTGCCAGCAGTGTTGGATCCCAACCCTGAATTCCTCGACGGTTCACCGCAACCACGGAGATCTCTTTTGTAAGATCGGCGTTGCGAATGGTAATCTGCCTCGACGAAGTTTCAGCTGTTTCATGTACCCCATCGAGAGTGGTAAATGAGATCCGGTAATGGTCGATATCACTCTCTTTGGATCGGTTCCAGCTCAGATTTGTGCGGTTTCTGCTCTGTTCACGGTGCTCCAGGCCGGTCACTTTAGAGGGAGCGTTGGCCAGCATCATCAGCGTGGCAGTGGTAGAGCGGGCAACTTCACGCACAAGATTATGGTTTATCGTCTCCAAACGATCGGTTGGCTGATGATAGTTGGGATTTCCCAATATCGGATAGGAGCCGATACCGCCAATCACATCACCATACGCATCAAAAAAGACGTGGGCATCGGTATTGCGGTAGTAACGGGAATCGTAGGTGATGAGGTCGGTAAAGAGGATGGCACCGGAGTGCTGGATATCACGAATTCCGTAGTTTGAAAACCGGATCGTATCATCCAGCCGGTGATGGCGTGTCCATCCCATCATGTCGTTATTGATAACGCCCGCAGCTTCCAGGCCTTCCTGATCGGCAACACGGACAAATTCCCGCGCTCCAAGGAGTCCGGACTCTTCCGCTGTAAGTGAGGCAAAGATGAGGGTTGCAGGCTGCGGATTTTGAGCCAGTACACGGGCGGCTTCAAGCAGAACTGCGGTTCCCGTACTGTTGTCATCTGCACCGGGGCTGCGCAGTACCGAATCGAAATGGGAGCTGAGAATGTACACCACTTCGGGGTGCTCAGTACCCTCAAGACGGGCAATAACGTTGGCAGTCTCCACGCCGTCAGCCGGACTGAACCACTGAAGCTCCGGCTCATACCCGAACGACTTCAGCGTTTCGTAGATATATTCCGACGCTTTTTGATTTCCCGGCTGGGTCATATGCTTTGAGCCAAAATCATAGAGTGATTTCTGGTAGTTATAAAGCCGGGTGATGTTTACTTCCTGTGTCGCCTCTTTTACGGTGTCGTAAATCGGCTCGTACATGGTTTCCGCCTTCTTGCGGAGATTTTGTTCGTTCTCAAGGTTCTGCTTGAGGCGGGCCAGCAGCTGATCATGACTGATCTTTTGACCGATCCGCACCAGGTAGACGCCCCGTTCAGGCGAAATGGTATTCCCATCACGCTCAGCAACTACAAGCAGGTGTTTCCCGTCCGGACTCGGTTCCCACTCATACTCCATCGATACCGTTCGCACCGTATTATTGTGAAACAGCCGATAAAACTCCTTGGTGCTCACATCGTAAATATGCGAACGCCGGTGGCGAGCTTCCCCCATCATTCCAAGTACGCGACTGTCATCAAGGAAGTGCGGAAAAAGTTCATGCTGAATATCGTAGGACAGAGGCTCTTCGGTGCCGTCTGCAGTGTGAACCATATGGATATCCCAGCTGATTCCAGATCGCAGCATGTAGGCCAGAATGCTTCCGTCGGGTGAGAGAGCCGGGTTTTGAACCGCGTCTTCAGATGAGATTAGCGTTGTGTGCCGGTAGTCGCTGCTGCCAAAATCTACGGTATGAATATGAGTTTCTCCTTCATGTTCCGTCATAAACGCAAGACGATTTCCTGAATCTGAAAGTACCGGGTTTTCACCAGTCCAGCTCGCAACTTCTGAGCCTCTGCTGCTCAAAAGCATGATGGAAGGCTCACTATCAAATGAGTGCTGAACTGCTTCGGGATCAGATGGAAACGTCGATTCCGGATTTGATGAGACGATAATTCTTCCGTCGGGAAGTGGAATGGGATTGTCAAAATAACCTTCTCCTGTTGTGATACGCTCGGGGCCGGTGTCACTAAGGCTCATTTTGTAGATATCGCTCCTACTTGGTTCGGTAGGGTGTAATCCCGCAAATATTAATGTGCCATCGTGATCAAATGAGATATTCTGAACGATCAGGCCTCCTGTTGACACTGTTTCAGTCTCCCCGGTTTCGAGGTTCATCTGAATAATCGTTCGGTTCAGGGCTTCTTCATGCTGCAGAGCATCCCGGGATCTGAAAATCTCCGATCGATCTCTTGCTGCGAAAGCCTCTTCCAGATTCCGCTGCAGCTCTTCAGCTAGCGCAGTTGGCTCCGTTTGCTGAAACAGAGCATGCTGCCCGTCGGCCGAAAAAATAAGGCCGGTGCCATCAACTGTATACAGATGTTCTGTTCCTCCGTCGGTGATCCTGGAGATCTGTGTTTTTTGGCCCTCTTCTTCCCAGGAAAAGTGCCTGTTGTCGGGGCTGAAAACCGGACTGCGTCCGTCAACCGCCAGGGTATCAACCGTGTATATTTCGCCGGTAAGCATCGCAATTTCGTCAAAATAGAGAGCGGCGTCCGGACTTTCCATAATTTCAATCATCGTCTCCAGGGCCGCGGGATAATCACCGGCATCCCATTTGAGATAGGCGTTGGTAAACGGGTCGGAAAAATAGCCTGCGGCGATTAAAATGAGCGCAAGAAACGAGAGGAGTACGGAGCGGATCAGAGTCATGGAGAGTTTTTGAAATTAACGATTTAATACGTAGCTGATAGAGTTTCTTAAACCCAGTTCGATTTATAATCTTATTAAATTATCCAGTAAGAAGTCTCCCTTAACAAGGGGCTCATTTTTTGAACGCGAAGCGAAATTTAGAGGGGTGTTCATCGAATTTTGCCACAATCTGATGAACATCCCCCTCATTCCCCCTTTTCTAAGGGGGACTTTTTTATAATTAATTTTCAACAATTGAACTCAGTCTTTAAAATAGAAAAAAGCAGATTGATTAAAAGCGAATAGATGAGGAATGCAGGCTGTTCTTTGAAAGTCGCGCCAAATTTTAGTTTTCAGGCGGTGGTTCTTTTAAAATCAGACGCTCAGCAAAACCGCAAATAAATGCGATTAAAAAATAGGAGTAGTAGTTCGACGGCTGAATAGTAAGATCTATTGGCAAAAAGCCTGTAAAATCGGATTCCAGCACTATAAATATAATCAGTGCGGATGCAGCACCCGTGATGATTTTTGCAGCAGAGAAACTGTTTCCGGCGAAATGTTCAGCCTGAATGATGTCCCCGGAGGTTTTATGAAATCGTAAAAAAGCGCTGAAAGATGCTCCGAAAAGACCAAAAAGAAGAATTCCGGTCAGCAGGGGAACGCGGTTTATGGATCGGCTGCCTTCAGTGTAGGTGATAAGGTCTGCGCCCGGCATGTATAACAGAGAAATAAAATAGGCAACTATCAGCACCACCGCTGCCGATAGAAAGATGAGTCGTGAACGAACTGATTGCAGTCTGAGACGTTTAAGATGCCGGGTTTTATTATACTCTTCGTCACGAACTTGGGCTGCAAAATAGAGCGACCTGCTGTCGATATCGGCTCCGCCCTGGTCATTTTCTCCAAGGAGTGTTTGGATCGTTTTTTTTGAAGGGCCTTTCAATGTCTCAGCCTGTATACGAATAGCAGAAGCTGCTTTTGGAACTTGTTTTTCATTGAGGGAAAAGAGAGCAAGTCTTTTGGACGCCTCGAGATTTTTGCGTGCGGCCTCAAGCCGCCCTTTGCGCAAGTGCTGCGCTGAAGTGTTAACAAGTGCTCCGGCCTGTTCACCCCATGCAGGGATGGAACCGTCTTCAAGCAGGTTGGTTCGGATGGCAAACTCCAGTTCAGCACTGTGCGATTGAAGGTCTGCATGAAGTCGCTCAATCAGTGAGCTGTTACCGGAGTGATCGGATTCAACGGACAGATCTCTCATTTTTAGAGGATCGCGGATAAATTCAGGCTGACATTCTTCAGGATACCTGAGCTTGCTGACCAGTTTTTTTTCCGATTCATTGGAAAGAAGTTCAGCCGCTCTTTGAGGAGTAAGCCACATGACCTCAATATTTTCGGGAAGTTTAAACTGGCGGGCATTGGCTTTCACCTGTAGGTGCCAGTAGATCACAAACCGTGGCGGATCCCATTCCGGGTAAAACAGGGTATCGGCTGTTTGAAGCTTTTCTACTTCTGTGCCTACAAGCTGGCCGATCATTCCGAATCGCGCAGTTTGCCGTAGATGATGCCTGCCTGAATGCAGTACGGGCAGAGCCCACCCGTGTCCATTATCTTTATGGCGGACAATAGAGATTGCCTGCTGTCCGGAATGGTGCTTCCAAACGATACCCCCCATTGTAGATGATGGTGTTTTATCCATTGACTAAACGTATTATCGGATATGTTGCCCTGAAACCCAGCCTTGTAACTTTACCTCCACATTATACCAACCGTTTTGTTCATTCAAAATAACAACTTCTGTATTTCTTGACAGCGGTTCTGCAATTTTTTGATTATTGGCTGATGGCCCTGAACGTATGTTCAGAGCTGAGGCGGTGACGATCCCGGTTCTCTTCTTTGGCTCATCCTCATTCCATTGGGTATCTTTGCGATCTGAATTGAGCAGCCGTTCGCGAAGCTTATCGAGCGGGAAAGCGGGGCCGGGATCGCATTTTCGCCCCGGAGAGATCTCTTCATGTCCTAAAATGTACCGAATATTATACTGTTTCATGAGCTCTTTGCAGAGTTTAAAAACAGCCGTTATCTGCTTCTCATTATATACGTGCCACCAGTCTGGTTTCGATTCATTTCTGTGCTTTGCTTTGATAACCTCATCTTCGGTGTAGGTTTTTCCAAACCACGACCGCCAGGTTGACCCGCTTTTTTCGAGCCGCCCGGCATTAACAATCTCAATTCCAATTGAGTAGGGGTTGAGCCCGTCGCGATCGAGCCACGAACTTTTCCCTGCATGCCATCCGATGTGATTGAAAGGGATAAGCTGCGTTATTTCTCCCTCTTCATCAACAACAACGTGTGCGGATGCTTTAACTCCGGGATCTTTAAAGGTGTTGATGGCTGAATCGAGACTGGGCCCGGCCGTATAGTGAATCACAATAGTGTCCGGCAGGCCCGGTTTACACTCGCCGCTCGTTTTATCGATCTCTAAAAATCTCGCGACGCTTTCATCAATTTTATGGTTTGATATCTTCATGGTTCTCTCCATTTAATTCTAGTAGTTAACATGAGGTTGATTCTGTGATTATAAAACTATTCAATCAACTAATCTACTAATTGGAGTCAAATCAAAAAACATGTACGCAATCAGTTTCTCTTCAATTGGTAATATGGGCTGAATCGCTAATATGTCGTCGATCACAAAGAGAACTCAATTATCAGGAGACGGTTTTAATAGTTATCTCTATCAATTGAACACCCGCTACAGTTGTATCCGGGCTTCTGCGCAGGTGCTATCAGCGAGAATTAAATCTATAACTCCCATAGAAACGTGTTATCTTTGAGGATGGAAATAATTAATGAAATGAAGGAAGTGTAGATGCTATCAAATAAGAACAGTCAACACGAACAAAAGATCACATCGCTCCCCGTTCTGTGATTTTGATATCTGTAAACGGTTTATGGATATCAGCTCTTCCGGGGCACATTTTCGGTTATTCATCATTACCGAAAACCACTTAACCCGGAAAATTTCGCAGAACTTCATGGTAGCTCAAAATTGGATTTCCATCTATTTTAAATAAGAATAATATTATCAATACTTTAGATTTTAACACAGTTAAATTTGTGAATAATCCGGGTTAAAATATTTATCAATAACCAATTAATGATATGAGATTTTATTCTGTCTTAGAACAGATTACGCTGCTCTTTAACTCCGGCTGGAGTACAATTCAATTTAACTTTTTGAACTCTCAGAGCCGGGCACTGGAATCTCTGGCGGGGCTTCTGCCAGAGGAGATGCGGAATGAGCATACGGATGCTGTGTTAGGACTGCTGTTCATCTTTATTGTTGCCGGTATCGTTCACCTTGTGATTCGTTACTGGATAATACATCTGCTCCATAAGCTGGATGAGAAAACGGTTACCGAGTGGTATGCTGTCATTCTTCGGCACAAGCTTCCGCAACGAGCTCTCTTCGTGGTTCCGCTTATTGTGATTTACAACGGAATTAACCTCGTACCGGAGTTTCACGAAGATGTAACAAGCTTTATTGTTCGGGTTACAGCCGCCGCAATGATACTTGTTGGTGCACGTGTATTCGATGCTTTTTTGACCTCTATCCACACCCTCTACCTGATAAATGCGTCGAAAGAAAGTGCGCCCATCAAAAGCTACATTCAGCTGGCCAAAGTTGTGGTTTATGTGATGGCGGGATTTTTTATTATCTCCAGCCTGGCCGATAAATCTCCCTGGTTCTTCCTGAGCGGTATTGGTGCCATTATGGCGATTATTCTGCTGCTCTTTCGCGATACGCTGCTGTCGCTTGTGGCAAGCGTTCAGCTTACCAACAACGATCTTATTCGTGTGGGAGACTGGATCGAGATGCCGCAGTTCAGCGCCGATGGCGACGTGATTGATATCGCACTAAACACTGTACAGGTTCAGAATTTTGATAAAACGATTTCGGTGATTCCCACACATAAATTTCTGGAGCACAGTTTCAGAAACTGGCGCGGAATGCAGGAAGCGGGGGGGCGGCGAGTCATGCGATCTATCAATATTGACATCTCTTCTGTCCGGTTTCTAAGCTTCAGTGAAATAGAGAAGCTCAAAAACTCCCACTTGTTAACTGATTATATCGATAAAAAAATGGGGGAGGTGCACAAATACAACAGCGAGCACCTGAGAACAAGCTCCAGTACGCTAACAAATGGGCGCTGGCTTACCAACGTGGGGACATTTCGGGCTTATATAATTGAGTATCTGAAAAAACATCCGCGATCCAAGAAAGATCTGATGATGCTCGTTCGTCAGCTTGAGCCCACAGAAAGAGGATTGCCGCTGCAGGTTTACGTCTTTGTGGATACCACGGTGTGGGCGGAATACGAAAGCATTCAGGCCGATATGTTTGATCACTTGCTGGCCGTAGCGCCGGAGTTTGGGTTAAGTGTATTTCAGCAGCCATCAGGAAAGGATTTCAGAGGGCTATCGGGCGGATTGTAACGTATTAACCTGAGTTCAATTCTTAAACATTATCAGAGTGCATGAAAAAGTCACATCCTTAACGAAGGAGGGGAGCCTCTTTTGTAAATTTATTAAATTGAACCCAGGTTAATAGCCACTTCGTTCGCTTAGTATTAATCTGATAGGCCGACACCCCTGCCTCAAATAAACTTAAATCTACTCAATCAATGGTGATTTCGTTCTCAACCTCCCGTCCCTCTTCAAAATCTGTCAGGTTTTGAAGAGTGGTCGTAGTAATTTCTCTCAAAGCCTCAGCCGTTAAAAATGCCTGGTGGCCCGTAATCAGGGCGTTCGGAAACGCCATCAACCGGGCGATTTCATCATCCTGAATCACCTCATCAGAAAGATCTTGAAAAAAGAGATTGTCTTCCTGCTCATAAACGTCAATTCCCAGGAACCCAATTTTTTTCTGTTTAAGCCCGTTTATGACTGCTGCGGTATCAATGAGCGCTCCCCGACTGGTATTAATGATCATCACTCCATCCTTCATTTTTTTGATTGAATCCTCATCGATCATGTGCCGTGTTGGTGGAATCAGAGGGCAGTGAAGCGAAACGATATCTGCACGGCTGAAAAGATCATCCTGTTCAACATACTCGACACCGATCTTAATGGCCTCCTCATTTTTATTGGGATCAAACGCAATAACCCGGCAACCGAAACCGGTCATAATTTTGCAGAAAGCAGTACCGATCGTACCCGTTCCAACAACTCCAACTGTTTTGCCTTGCAGGTTAAACCCCGCAAGTCCGTCCAGCGAGAAATTGTTTTCTCTTACCCTGTTATAGGCTTTATGCGTTTTTCTGTTTAGTGTTAGAATCAGGGCTACAGTGTGTTCAGCAACGGCTTCGGGCGAGTAAGCAGGCACGCGAAAAATCTTTACTCCGTGTTTCTTTGCAGCTTCAAGGTCAACGTGGTTAAAACCGGCAGACCTGAGCGCTACAACGTTAACTCCATACTCAGCAATTTTCTCCAGCAGCGGCTCGTCAATCGTATTGTTTACGAACACACAAACAGCGTCATACCCTTTTGTAAGAGCAGCTGTTTTCACGGTCAGACTGTCTTCGAAGTAGGTGATCTCATGCTGCGAGTTTTTTACCTGGGGATCAAAATGGGCGCGGTCATACGATTTGGTGCTGAAGAAAGCGATCTTCATAGGGGTATTCCATGGTTTTAGGTTAGGTGCAATTTGCTGCAGCTGTTAGAGATATAAGGAATACTTCGTGATTTCCATTCCGTGAGAATGCACCAGTTGTACATCTTATTATAAAGCAGAAAGTTTGCTGCTGACCGCTGATGGTATCCATCAATATTGGCTTACAGATTTATATTCAGTGAACATTCCGGAAATAAACCTTGCCGGGCTCATGGCAGTAAAGGAATGAAAGATTAGATCGTGTAGTTTTTAAGCAGTGGAATACAATACAAAGCTTTACAAAATTCTGAGCCAAGATTCAGTCAAAGAAGAGGCTGAACGCTGGGTGGTAATTTTATCAGCCATCCTTTTTGCGGGGCATCTTTTCCTGATCTTCCTCCGGAATCTATATCCCGACATTACTGTCCTGCAGCCGCTCAATTCGAACTATCTGTCCGCTCTTTATACCCCGTTCAGCGTTATACTGGTGTATGAAGTGTACCTGCTGATTCTTGCCCTGCCGCTTTCATTTACCAACTCCATACGCAAGCAGTACGAAATTATCTCTCTTATCATCATTCGCAGGGTCTTCAAAGATATCTCCATGTTTGATGACTTCGACACACTTGCTGAACAGACAGATGTGATTCTTCAAATTGCAACAGATCTGGGCAGCGGCCTTCTCCTTTTTCTGTTAGTGGGAGTTTTCTACCACGTGAGCCTGAAGAGGAAAAGCCTTCGGAGCCTCACGAAAAAACAGGTGAAGCAGTTTGTAATGATTAAAGAGCGGGTTGCCCTGCTTCTATTGTTAATATTTTCAGCGCTGACACTAATTTCGATCTACGATTTTGGGATGGAAGTGTACAGGCTGATTGTATTTGAGGAGAGCTTTACCCTCGACCTGAACATCATCTTTTTTGTTGAGTTTTATACGGTGATGATTTTTTCAGACGTATTTGTTTTCATCGCATCGTTTATGTTTAGCCAGACCTATGCCCGGCTTTTGAGAAATGCCGGGTTTGTGTGCTCCACGGTGATTTTGCGCATTTCGCTCTCCGCAGAGCCGGCATTTAGCGGGTGGGTAGCAGCAACGGCGGTCATTACAGGAATACTTTCACAACTGATTTACGTCTACTTTACAACGCTGGAAAAAAGAGCAAAAGATGAAGACTCCGGGCTCGATTGATTTAGATCACCCACAGAATCCGGTGGAGAAAATACAAATAGTTAAACAAATGGGGTTTAAGGGAGAAATTATTTAAACTTTCGGGGTTTAGGAAAGCGTCAAGCTTTTAAATCATAAGTGGTTTAATCAAAGAATTCCCGATGGCTCTGCCTCTGAGTAAAGGAAAGTTTGATCCGAGGCAGTCCAAAAGACAAAATCATTCAAATTGGCCTAAATTATTCAAGAAAAACCCTTCAAGAGGTCATAACTCTTGGAGGGTTCACCGGTTCTTTCCTTAGGATACGGATCTGGGAGACGTATCCAGGCAACGCATTAAACCGTTGAATGACAGATCAACAATCGACCTATTCGAAAATTTGATTACCTTTCATCCGTAGAACAAAAACCCAAAACGCCGCGCTGTTGTATTAGCGATTTGAACACAGCGTTTGTATATATTCATTAACAAATTATATCTGCTTTATGCGAAATGACGACGTTTTAAAAAGTATCAGCTACACCCTGGATCTGAAAAAACCGGACATTGCCGAAATTTGTAAGCTCACGGGGTATGAACCGGCACGAGGTGAAATGGAGGAGATCTTTTCATCCGAAAAAGAGACGATCACGAAGATTGACGGAAGTAAAGTTCAAAAAGATATCAGCCATGAGCTTACCGCACACTTTTTGGATGGGTTGATTATATACCGTCGGGGACGGCAGAAGGGGCAAAAACCACGCCCCATAGAGGTACCGGTTAGCAATAATACTGTTCTGAAAAAGCTGCGTGTTGCTTTTAAACTCCGCGAAGATGACATTGTAGATATTCTTGTATCCACCGGTTTTTCTGTCTCTAAAACCGAATTAAGCGCACTTTTCAGGGCTGAAGATCACCGGAACTACCGACCTTGTGGCGATCAGCTGCTGCGGTATTTTCTGAAAGGACTGGCAGAAAAATTCAAAGAGTAAAAGTGATACATTTTTGCTGTTTCTTACGCTTTAGAAGTGACGGTACCAGAACAACCAAAACGTAAAGAATAGGAGTATTTTGAACCATAACAGGATTTCAGGAATTTCAGCAGCGGCAATTTTGATAATGGGGATGGCAATTGCATCCTGCAGTCAGCTACAGGAGGCGGCTTATCGCGGGGCCACGGCAGCCGTAAGTAGCGAGGTTGAGCAGAGAGTCTACCTGGGCGTAAGCAGCCTGATATCAGGCTATACAAGTGATATGCTATATCAGCTGGCTTATACGCAGGCATTTATGATAGGCGGCTATGGCGCTGGTTTCGAGGATTTTGAAGAGGGTCAGGGAGCTGTCTGGAGAATGGAGTCAGGTGATAGTGAAAACCGGGTGGGCTTCACCACAGAGCGTGCGCTGGTTCAAAAGGGGGACGATGGCACGAGCTGGTGGTACCTCAGCTATCAGCCTGATGACGATGACACCATTGAGTACGAAATTAAGTTCAACCGATCGATGAACCCCCTAGAGATGTACATGCGCAATCCTGAATCAGGAGAAGTGGAACATCACGTATTCAGGGAGAATGGCGACGCAGAAGCAGTTGATGGTGACTATGATGAACTGCGCGAGGATGGATTTCATACCGCCTATTTTGATCTCGAAGAGTGGGAGCAGTACCGCGAGGGGACAGAAACAGTGCGAGTGGGATCAAACAGTTTTAATACCACAATTCTGCATTATGAGGGATCTGAAGAGGAGGGAGATGAACATATGAGTGTACGCTGGTGGGTAACCGAAGATGTTCCCGGCCAGCTCATCAAGTATGAAATGCATGATACAAATGAGGACTCGCGCGTTACCGGTGAAATGCTTGATTTCCGGGACGATTATACCGTTCGGTTCGCATCAATTTAACGTGTTTTGCTGAGGTTCTCCGGGTTTTGGAAAACCATTATAAATTCGATAAATTGCATATGTCTTATAAATATAGCCATATGCATATGTCGCAATATCCTTCAAATAATATTTTCAGAGATGCCGGAGTAGCCTACGTTTCGCAAAATGAGGCTGAAAAGGTAAAGATGGTCCGTGCCGGCCTTTTGAAAGAGTCCATCGAAAAGCTCTCGGAAATCACCTCAATTTCTGTAAAAGATCTGGTTACTATACTGCCGGTTTCAGAACGGCAGTTTAATCGGTATGATAGCAATACGCGCCTCAAAAAAGATCTCTCCGAACACGTGTTAATTGTTGCTGATGTTCTTTTGAAAGGAACCGATGTTTTCGGCTCTCCAGAAACGTTTAAATCATGGCTTTTTAGCCCGAATATGGCACTCGGCTCCGAAAAGCCGTTCACACTTCTCGATACAAGTTTTGGCGCCGCACTTGTAACAGATCTTCTTGGCCGTATCGAGCACGGTGTCTTCTCGTAATCAAAATCTCGTGAAAGCCTACCGGATTACAAGAGAGAAATATGCACGCGATTTGAGCGGTGAAGGTGCGCGCCTGTATGGTGGCCGCTGGAACAGCAGAGGATATGCTATGCTATACACATCAAAACAGGCATCACTGGCCGCGCTCGAGGTTCTGGTTCACTCACAGATCCAGCTTCTTCCAAAAGACCTTGTTATGATTCGGCTTGAGATCCCGGGAAATTCAACAATTAAAAGTATTCGTGTAGATGAGCTTCCGACTGACTGGAAAAGATATCCTTCACCCGGTTGCGTGAAACGTATTGGTGATGAATGGCTTGCAGGCATGGAGAGTTTAATGCTAAGCGTACCATCTACTGTGATTCCTGAAGAGCTGAATTTACTGATCAACCCAGGGCACACTGATTTTTCAACGGTTATAATAGAAGAGATCAGACCGTTCACATTTGATGAGCGATTGTTCGATTGATCGGCAGAAAGAAATTGAATTAAATTTGTTTGAAATCATCAAACCTGATTACTTGTCAAAGTAACTATCCACGAATAATATTCTGATGAAAATCCACCGATTACTTCTACCCATCGTCCTGATTATTGCAGCAGGTTGTTCTCACGGAAATTCTAATGACTGGTCAGCCGGTACCTGGGTTGATTTGACCCATGACTACTCAGAAGAGACACTTTTCTGGCCAACTTCCAGTACATTTCATCTCGACACGGTTTTTGTGGGTGAGACGGAGGCCGGTTTTTATTACGAGTCGTATGAATTTTGTACTGCAGAACACGGGGGCACTCATCTCGATGCTCCAATCCATTTTGCTGAAAATCGTAAAACAGTAGATCAGCTGGAACTGGAACAGCTCACGGGGTATGCCTCGGTGATAGATGTGACTGCTGCTGTGGAAGCGGACCGTAATTACCGGGTAGCCATTTCTGATGTTGAAGATTGGGAGCACGAAAATGGAGAACTTGCCGAGGGTACAATTCTACTTTTTTATACGGGCATGAGCCGGTACTGGCCGGATGCGGAACAGTATTTAGGAACGTCATTAAGGGGAGAGGATGGTGTTGCTGCTCTCAGTTTCCCCGGTATTCATCCCGATACGGCCGAGTGGCTTGTTCAGAACAGATCCATCAAAGCCGTAGGTTTAGATACGCCAAGCCTCGACTATGGGCAGTCGGAGCTTTTTGAAACCCATCAGCTTCTGTTTGAAGAGAACATACCGGGGTTTGAAAATGTAGCAAACCTCAATCTTCTTCCGCCAACCGGGTCTTACATTGTGGCGCTGCCAATGAAGATAAGAAACGGCAGCGGGGCACCGTTGAGAATTGCCGCCCATATTATGAACTAGAGTGATGAAGGATTTTTAAAATAGAAAACGTACGGTTTAGAGCCATACTCTTCTCCAATTGCTGCTACATCGTAAATTTATAGATTATTTTGCAGCCAGGCTTGAATTTCGCCACGCGTCATTTCTCCTTTATTGAGCTGACCACGAATTTTTTCCTCAACCTCGAGAGCCTTCTGTTTGGAGTCGATATTATGGCTTTCAGCATAAGTATTAATGAACGAAAGTATTTCATCGCCATCATTGCTTCTAAATACCCTGCTTTGGGAATCAGTTTCAGTCGTGGTTTTTCTTGGGTGGTCAGATGGTTTCGTTGACCACGAGTAATCATACTTCAGATCGCTTCTGTTGATAATTGGCATATAACCTCCTTTGAGATGTTGAACTTTATGTAAGCTGCACTCTAACAACAAATTAAGGAGGAGTATTGTTTCATTTTAATACTTCGGACATTGACAATTACACCTTATTCCTTTTCAAACCCGGAGCTTACCAGATCTTCGTATCCGCCGATGTTGTGGACGTTTTCAAATCCGCGCTTTTTCATGATGTTTGCCGCCTGGCCGCTTCTGTTGCCTGTTCGGCAGTAGAGATAGTAGGTTTTATCTTTATCCAGATCATCTACTTTTTCTTCAAATTCACCGCTGTTAAAGTCATAATGAAGATCCACATTGGCCAGATGTCCATTGTCGTACTCTCCCTGGGTTCTTACATCGATGATCACACCGGGTTCGTCACTTATTTTCTGTTTCCATTCGTTCGTTTCTCCGTGTTCTCCGGATTTCGATAAAAAATTAAACATAATTATTCCTATTGTAATGAGTAATATTGTTGAGATTGCTGTTTTCATAATAAAATTGTGCCTCTATTTTTTGCTTTTTGCTGCTACAGGGGTTCGTAACGCATTCATCCGTAATGCAATATATAAACCTGAAAAAAGGGTAATAAATCCGGTAGCTGTTATGGCCATGGACAGATCAAAAAAGTCCGCCAGAAGGCCGGCAATAATCGCACCGACAGCATATCCCGCATCACGCCATAATCGAAATGCGCCAATGCTCTCGGCCCGATCCTGAGGGTGAACCAAATCGGCTACTGCCGCCAGAAACGTAGGATAAACCATTGCGGTTCCAATTCCCAAAGTTGCGGCTACAACTACAAACTGATAAAATTCGGTTAAATGTGGAAATACCAGCAAACTTAGGGCCTGCGTTAACATACCGGCAACCAGCATCTGTTTACGTCCTGTGTAATCTGAGAGTTTACCGGTTGCCACCTGGAAGATACCCCAAAAAGCGGGGTAAATGGCCGTCACAATTCCAACTTGAGCGAGACTTAATCCCGTTGCGGTTAAAAACAGCGGAAAGGTCCCCCAGGCCATGCCATCCTTTAGGTTGGTAGTCAATCCAGACTGTGTAACAGCGAACAGATTTCGATCTTTCCATGACGTTTTCCAAAACAGATTTTCAGTGCTTTTTTTGTGGTCTGAATCTTCAGCTTCCAAAGCCACCCACGGTTCAGTATCCTTCACCAGAACAATGGAAAATATCAAACCTGTGACTGCAATTCCTATTCCAATAATAAATGGATAGGGACGTAAGCCAAATTCCGTTGCCATCCATCCGGTTAAGAATGCCATGATTCCAACAGCCAGATAACCCGCAAATTCGTTCAGCCCCATTGCCAAACCGCGATCTTTTTTACCGGCAATATCAATCTTCATGATTACATTTGCCGACCACGCCAGTCCCTGGTTTATGCCAAGCAGTACATTAGCAAATATAATCCAGTTCCAGCTTCCGGCAAACATCAGAATAAGCGGTACAGGAAGACCAAACAACCAGCCTAAAATGAGCATATTCTTACGCCCGTACTGTTGGGCAAATCGGCCGGCAAAATAGTTGGCCAGAGCTTTTGTAATACCAAATACCACAATAAACGAAAAGATCGCTGATCGGGCTGCTATGCCGAATTCTGTCTCTGCTATTTCAGGAAGTATAGTGCGTTCAAGGCCAACCATAGCTCCTACAAATGCATTAATCAGCACTAGCAGAGAAAACTGTCTCCAGTTGTTTTTCAGACCGAGTTTTTTTCCTGTTTCACTCATAACATATCAATAGTTAAAAGAACGTATAATAAAAGAACAGTACAGAGACTACAAGAAATACAATCGTCATTCCGCCGCCTGCTTTAAAATAATCGCGTGTTTTATAGCCGCCGGCGGTCATCATTAATGCATTTACCTGATGGGTTGGCAGAACAAAGGAGTTCCCGGCATTCACTGCGGCAAGCAGAACGAGCGGCCTTGGATCGACCCCTGCTATTAATCCAATGCTTACCACAAGCGGTGCCAGTACAACTACGGCCCCTACATTCGACATAACCAGGGAGAAGATGGTTGACAGTATTCCTACCGTAAAAAGAAGAATCAGCAGGTGGCTTCCTTCCACCACCGTCATAACATTTTCTGCCAAAAATTCGGCTGTACCGCTGTTTTGCATAGCTATGCCAAGAGGTATAAGCCCTACCAACAGAAAGACTACTTTCCATTCCACAGCCTTGTAGGCATCCTGGATGCTCATTACGTTTGTAAGAACCATAACGACTGCACCTGTGAGAAATGAGATAGAGATGGAGAATCCGCTCATAGCCAAAACTATAGCAAGAAGGAAGCTGCCGGCTGCCTGCCATGTTTTGGACGGGTCTTTTCTTTCAGCTGTCACGGAAGTCGCAACTACAAAAGGCTCACTGCTCTGCAGATCCATAATGTGATTCCACGGTCCATGTATGATAAATGTATCGCCGGGTTTGATTTTTCTGTCAGAAAAATCTCCCTCCACTTTTTCCCCTTCACTGAACAGCATAACCGGCTCCACGGCGTGTTTTTTTCTGAGCGAATACTGGCGTATGGTCTGACCAACCAGGTCGGAACGGGGGGGCACAATAACTTCTGCAAAACCTGATTCTTCAGGATCGTTAATATCCTCAAAAATTCCATTTTCTTTGGTCTGTTCAATTCCAAACTCTTTCACAAACAGCGATACTTTATTTTCATCGCCGTAGAGCGCTAAAATTTGTTCCTCTTCAAGTACTGTTTCGCGCCAGGGAGCAAAATTTGGTGATTTCTCACTGCTAACAGCGAGGATATTGATATCGTGCACACTCCAGATTCCCGTCTCTTCAACCGTTTTACCGGCCATTGGGCTACCAATGGGTATTTTGAAATATTTGATATCCTTTTTCAGGTTAAATGCATCGACAACTTTTTCCTGTTCGGTTTTTGCAAGTTTCCCATCGGTTTCACCCTGTGGAAGCATAAACTTGCCAAAAAAGAGGAAGAAGAGAATCGCTGAAAAGAGAAGAGCAATTCCCACCGGCGTTACCGCAAATAGTCCGTATGGTTCTAGATTCGCACTTTCCAAAAGGTCATTTGTCAAAATTAAATGACCTGACCCCACCATGGTAAGGGTGCCCCCGATGATAGCTGCAAAACCAATCGGCATGATAAAGACAGAGGCAGAGATTTTTATACGCCGTGCAATATCTATAATGCTTGGCAGAAAAAGCGCTGCGGCCCCGATATTCTGTATCACGCCGGAAAGTGTTCCCACTGATAGCGAGAGAGCTCCTAAAACAGTGTTTTTTTTAGTTCCCACTCTTTTCAGAAGCCATTTTGAAAAGCGCGACATCATTCCGGTTTTAGCAACACCTTCACCCAGAATCATTACTGCAATCATTGCCACAACAGCATTACTCGAAAATCCGGATAACGCTTCACTGCTGGTGAGTATGCCCGTCCATGTAAGCAGAAGCATTGTAATTAAAGCTGTTACATCAATACGAACAATTTCTGTTACCAGCATAAAGATGGTAAACACCATGATGGCCAGCACGATAATTATCTGTAAATCCATATTAAATACAATTTATCAATGTTAATAAATATCTGATCAGAGGTCTGACTAACCTGGATGCAGCATTTCCTGATCTCTTTTTTTGTAATACTGAACAGCTTCAGAAATATCGAAGAAGAAACATTCGTTGTTCATTTTATCGGCTATTCCCGATAACTTTAGCTTATCCCGTACCGGTCCGTGAACTCCCGACATGTGAATATTTATCCCCCTCTCATGCAGATTATCGATAAGTTGGTTAAGCACATCAATTCCAGTGGAATCGATATCTGTAATAGCAGAGCCGTCAATTATTATCAGTTCAAGGGGATCACCGTGTTCAGAAATCTGTTTTTCTATAGTTTCTCTGAAGTGCTCCACGTTTGCGAAATAGAGGTTTGAATCAAACCGATAGATTAAAACTTCGTCCCGGATTTTCGCTTCAGGAAAGCGTGTAATGTTTCTGTATGTTTGAGTGTCTCCGAGCTGACCCACTTCGGCATAATGGGGCCTGGTGCTTGAGTAGATTACAACAACCAGTGAAAGAATTACACCCATGGCTATGCCTTCTTCAATTCCCAAAAAGAGAGTGGCAAAAAACGTTACAGCCAGCATACCCAGGTCTTTGCGGTCCGTTTTCCAAAGTTTCACCATCTCTTTATAGTCAAAAAGTCCGGCAACAGCTACCATAATAATGGCAGCCAGCACAGCTCCCGGCAGGTAGTAGAAGAGTGGCGTTAAATAGAGAACTGTCAGGGCTACCAATAGTGCACTGACAATAGATGCTACCGTAGAGTTAGCCCCGGACTGATCATTTACAGCTGTCCGGGAAAACCCGCCTGTAACGGGGAATGATTGAAAGAAAGATCCGCCAATATTTGCACCACCCAGCGCGATCAGCTCTTGGTTGGCATCTACTTTATATCCTTTTTTATTGGCCATTGCTTTGGCTACGGCAATCGACTCCATGTAGCTGACAAGAGCTATCACAAGCACAATTGTCATTACCGGCCGCACATCACTTATATTAAAAAAAACAGTACTGAAAGAGGGCAGTCCTTTGGGAATATCTCCTACAATAGCGACGCCATACTGATTTAGCCCAAACAGGAACGTAACTAAAATTCCTGCGGCCACTACGATTAGGGCAGACGGAAAGGTTCGCCTCCATTTTTTTACGAGCACCATTACTGCAATTGAACCAACCCCAACAGAAGCCGTAACCAGATCTATATTTGTTAAGTTGGCGGCGGTATAATAGACAATCTCAAAGACTTTATTCGTCCGTTCAATCTCAAGGCCGGTCAGATTTTTTATCTGGCTTGCTCCGATAATAATTGCTGCGGCAGATGTGAAACCGCTCAGAACAGGGTGCGATAAAAAGTTTATCATAAAACCCATTCTGAAAAGCCCCATCAGCAACTGCACGATGCCAACCCCAAAAGCAGTTAAGATGGCGAGTTGTATAAATCGGTCTGAACCCGGTTCCGCCAATTCTCCGACACCTGCAACAACCAGCAGGGAGACCATTGCTACCGGCCCGACCGCAAGCTGCCTTGATGTTCCAAAGATGGCATAGATCATTAAAGGCACAATGGAGGCGTATAGCCCATAGACGGGAGGAAGTCCCGCTAATACGGCATACGCCATTCCCTGGGGAATCAGCATAATGCCCACTGTAATACCTGCCGCAACATCACCCTTTAACGTTAATTTATTGTAATTTTTCAGGGTGCTGAGCAGGGGGACAAATTGATTTATATAATGGGTGAAGCCTTTCATTTTTTGTTAAAAAAAAGCCGGCAACTGAGAAAGTTGCCGGCTATTAATCTTTGCGCCTGCCAGCTATGCTAACGCTTTGTTTTTGTAATCTTCAAAGCTGTCTTCAATAAGGGCTACATCAAACCCTTTTCTTTGAAGAAAAGCTGAAGCAACGGCAGACCGGCCTCCTGTCATACAGTGCACGTACAGTTTTTTGTCTGTGGGCAGTTTGTCTGTGTTCTCCATCAGCCGTGTATGGGCAAAGTTAACGGCTCCATCCACTTTTGCTGCTGAATATTCTGAAGCTTTCCGAACGTCCAGAACCAGTTCGTTACTTTCAAGATTTTCAACAGCATCAAACGTTGCTACATCGAGGGTGCTCATTTTTCCGCCGCTCTCTTTGTAGAGGAGAAGATCTCGTGCGTTTACGTACCCTTTTACTCTGTCGAGACCGATTCTATAAAGATCACGAACGGCTTCATCGAGCTGGTGTTCCTCCACGACCAGATAGATATCATCATCTTCAGTAATGAAAGAACCTGCTACAGTGTTAAACTGCTTGTTCAGGGGCGAGAGCAGTGATCCGGGAACGTGGCCTGACGTAAAGTCGCTTCGCTCGCGCGTGTCTAATATTACGGCTGAATCATCTTCTGCAACCTTCTTAAGTTGATTTAATGCCATTCGATTCACTTTTGGCAGCCCGCCAATAATTGCCGGACCCATCTTGTTATCACGCTTCATCCGCGCAAAATAGAGCGGGGGTTCCGGCTGTCCTTCAAGGATAAAGTTTACGAAGCTGTCTTCAGAGGTGGCGGATTTTAGTGAATTATTATATCTCAGCTCATAGCCAACGGTAGTTTCCGGAATAGCTCCCAGCGCCTTACCGCAGGCACTGCCAGCTCCATGGCCCGGCCAGACCTGCATATATTCCGGCATTTTTTTGAACTCTTCCACGGATCCAAAGAGTGTTCGTGCAGAAGGCTCCATTACATCGATTTGACCTGCAGCAGATTCCAGGAGGTCGGGCCGGCCCACATCGCCAACAAACACAAAGTCGCCGGTGGCAACACCCATCGGCTCATTAGCGGCGGCTCCATCGGTTATGAAGTAGCTTAGATGTTCCGGCGTGTGTCCCGGTGTGTGCCACGCTTTAATGGTGATATTGCCAATCTTGAACTCATCGCCGTCGTTCATAAACTCATAATCGTAGTCGCTGCTGACCAGCCACTCATACTTCCAGTCTTTATCGCCCTCGTCGGACGCGTACACTTTTACACCCCGCTCAGCAAACTCACGAAGACCGGAAATGTAGTCGGCATGAATGTGTGTGTCGATAGCGGCGGTGATTGTTAATCCCTGTTTTGCAGCATGATCGATATACTGGTCGATATCTCTCATTGGGTCTATAACCACTGCTGTTCCGTTAGCCTGGCAGCCTACCATGTAAGCATATTGCGCCAGTTTTTCGTCAAAGAATTGTTTGAAATACATAAGATTTCTCCTATTAGTTGTTGTGTTGTTTAATATTCGTCTTAAAAATTCAGCCTCTTCTCAGTTAATGTGGCAATTTATCTCTTAATAAGCCATACGTATACGTACCTGCAAGTGCGGCAAGAATCGGGATCACCATAATGGTTAAGCCGCTTCCGAGCAGGGCAAACATCGGGCCCGGACACGCTCCCAATAGAGCCCATCCCAATCCGAACATGCTTCCACCAATGAGGTATCGCTTAACCTGCGATGCATCTTTAGGTGGAATGGAGATGGGGGTTCCCTGCGCATCTTTCATGTTATTTCGTTTTATGATCTGTACGGATATTATCCCGACAATCACGGCTAGTCCGATCACTCCGTACATGTGAAAATCATCAAACCGAAACATCTCCTGGATTCTGAACCATGAGACTACTTCCGACTTTACCAGCACAAACCCAAAAGCTGTGCCGATCAATAAATATTTTAAATACTCTGTAAATTTCATTTTTCTGTCCTCTAGATTAAGTCAGTATGATTGGGTAGATGAAGAATGTCATGATCAATCCACCGATGAAAAAGCCGATAACGGCAATCAATGAGGCCAACTGAAGATCCGATAATCCGGAAATTGCGTGACCGGAAGTACATCCGCCGGCATAGCGTGCTCCAAATCCAACCAAAAAACCACCAAGAACTAATACAGTGAGTCCAACACCGGTTCCAAGCATATTCCAGGCAAACAGATCGTTAGGAACCAATCCGGTAAAATCTTGTATTCCGAGCGCCTGCAGGTCAGCTATTGTTGATGCCGCCAAAGCTATAGGTTCCGGGTTGGCGAATATATATCCGCCCAAAAAGCCACCCAAAATGGTTCCAATTAAGAACGTGAAATTCCATTTACCGGCTGTTTTCCAGTCGTAGTTAAAGAACTCTACGTTCCCAAAGTTGCAGGCTGCGCAGGCGTGACGGAGATTTGCAGATACCCCAAACATTTTACCGCCAAGAAGTAGTAAAACAGGAACGGTTAAACCGATAATTGGGCCGGCTATGTACCAGGGCCACGGTTGATATAATAAGTCTAACATGATTTCTAAATACGTTTATTGTTTGTTTCTGAATTAAAGATATGCAACATGTATGAACTTGTCAATACAAGTTGTAAGAAGTTTCTACCAAGAGCTTACCATTGTGCAGGTATACAGAATTGACCTATATGCTCACGGGCAGCGCAGTACGTGTGAAGAAACTGAAGTAAAAGGTCCAAACTCATACCTTTCCAAAATGTTGCAACTAATTCCGGTAATACTATTTTATCACGGTATCGAGTTTTATGTTATCGCAGATTTTCACTTCGTGTTCAACAAATGAGCGCAAAGTATTGCGTTGTGTAGTTGTATTTGGTCAGAAGACCTTCATTGGCCCTCAGCAACTAAATCAGCGAGCCTCGGCCGAGAGATCGGTGGGGTTTGATTTTAAATATTG
>CAZXYQ010000038.1:0-22486 GCA_964644975.1 uncultured Rhodohalobacter sp. | reverse complement strand
GAGTACTGCATGGTTAAATAGGTCAACCACTGAAAAATGATTCTCTAATCAGCCTGTTCACGTATGATTATCTCGCAGATCATCTAAAATTCTCTTGATCTGATTCTGGGCATACTCCTCCAGATCATCTTCGCGACTGGTTAAATACCGGATTAGATGCTCAATCCTTTCATAATACTCTATGTCTCTTCTTTTGATTTCTTTCAGATACCGGCGACGCTCTGCAGGTGGCTTGGTAAAAATTTCTTCCGTTATTTTTTGATACTGTTCCATCCGATCATCTTCCATAGCAATAGGTACTCTTGAGTGTTTTTAAAATAAGCACACTATTATTCTAAGCGTTAATTGCAGCAAATGTGTATCAAAAAAATTTAAAATATTTCACGTTAAACGGATTTCCTTGATTTATCTGAGGGGATGTAGGAGATGTGGTACAAAATATTTGCAGATCCATATTTGTAATGAAGCTGCCTTTTGATTGAAATAAAAGCTTCGCTAGAGAGTCTGACCCACGACTATGGGATGCAGTATAACTCAATAAATAAGAATTGCATGGCGATTATTTAAGTCGTGAAGTGATGATGAGCAAATTCGGTGACAGATATCTTCTTCAGAAATTAGGGCTGAATGTATAGTCTATGAGTTAGTTGTTATGGGCCTTAATTTCTGCTGATAATTCAATGAGAAAATCTTTCATATACTCAACTCTTTTCTCTGCCATTTGGCGTGCCGCATCTGTATGCATGGTTTTAGGCAGCTTGAAAAGCTTCACAAAAAAATGGTCGACTGTCCATTTTTTATCATCTGGGGAGCGGTTTTCGCAGAACGGGTCATCGGGGTTGTATAAAGGGCTGTTCATCTGCCCGCCAACGGAGAAACATCGGGCAATACCGATTGCCCCAAGTGCATCGATGCGGTCGGCATCCTGCACAATTTTAGCTTCAATTGTTTCAGTTTCAATGCCGGCTGAGAAGCTGTGTGATTCGATAGCATGAGTCACAGCCTGAATTTTATTCGGAGGAAAATCCGTGTCAGATAAAAATCTCCCGGCTTTTTGTGCTGCAAGAGTCGATGCTTTTTTTCTGTCGGGATGGTTTTTGGGCAAAATTACGCAGTCGTGCAGCCAGGCGGCAGCAAGAACTACTTCAGGGTCGGAGGTCTCTTTTGCTACAATTGATCGAGCGTTTGACACCACTCTTTGGATATGCGCAAGATCATGAGCTGCATCTGATTCTAATTCTTTATCTATAAAATCTCTGCATATCTTTTCAAGAGTGTTTAGGTCCATGATTAAAATCTGTATCTGATGCCGGTTTCTAAAGTGTAAATTTGAATGTAATCTTCAGAGAATGGAAACTGCTGCTCCGTAAATTTAATTTCTCCAAAAAGCTGTAATCGCTCTCTGAGGAGATGATAACCATTTAACCCAATATATCTTGAATTTAGTAAACGGCGGTTTGGATCACCATCCAGCAGCCGGCTTTCATCGGGTGAAAAACCAAATCCTCCATTTAATGAAATGTAGGTTTGAGGATTACCCAGGTAGCGCCGTGCAATTGTATTTAGGGCGATGGATCTGCCTGCATCCTGAGGAGTATAAAATGGCCGAAGTGTAAAAAACCAGCTTCGCCAGTATTTACTTATCGATCCAGTAAAAATGACAACGTCGTCATCGGAGAAATTCAGATAGCGAACGCCGGCAGATCCTTCAAAAGCAGTGGGAAGTGAGCGGTAGAGTTCGCCTCCAATCCGGAAGTCAGGGAATAGGTTTCCACCCGAGACCGCCGCGTTTAAATAGGCGTACCAGTTTCTACCCAGTGTGGGATAGACGTCCAGTTCAGCCTGCCAGTCCGTTGTTTCAAATCGTTGCCCAAGGGATGCTCTTCCGATCACGGGACCGTAATCGGTCAGCCTGTGGTACTCTCCATAATAACGCTGCCACGGATCGAGGTCTGAATCAAAATGATCATACGAAAATCCAAAAGCTATAATATTCCTCTGTTGATCCTGCTCGATTTCTGAACGGATCTGACGAACCAGCGTTAAATTTTCAGGGTCGATCACTACGGCTCTGTCAAGATCAGATGAGGCATCGGAAAACCGGTCTATTCCGATGAATAGGCGGGCACGCCGGATGTAGAGATCGGCACGCTGTGGATCTTTTTCAATTGCACGATCAGCAAATTCAATTCCAGCGCGATAATTTCGGTCCCAAAGTTCAATATCTGCCCTGGCCGACAGTGCTTCAATATTCTCGGGCTCATCGCGTAAAACATATCTCAGCTGGCTTCTTGCTTCGCTAAATCTGTGGTCCCAGCCAAGAGTTCTTGCAAGAAAAACTCTTACATCGTGGTACTGCGGAGTGACGTCTAAAATCTGGAGCGCAAAAGATCTGGCTTCACTATACTCTCCCAGAGCGGCATATTCACGTGCTTTTTCAAACATATTATCAACATCATGGGTCTGCTGCGCATCAGCTTTGACGGCCACAAATCCGGATATAATAAGCATCAGCAGGAGAGGGTATCGGACGGATTTCAGTATTCGTTGCATGAAAAGGTAAATACAGTTAATAGCAGCTGCCGCATTGATCACGCAAAGCAGCGATGTAAGTATCATTATCGGCAACGGGAGTGATTCAGTTAACCCTGCTGACGGGCGCATCCTCACGGTTGCCATATTCAGACCATGAGCCCTCATATGGACGTACAGAGTCATAACCCATCAGGCGAAGCGTGAAGTAGGCGTGCGAGCCACGGACGTTGGTGTGGCAGTGTGGGATAATTTCTTTGTCGGGGGTAATGCCAAGGTCGCTATATTTTTTCTGTATATCGGCAGCCGGCAGAAAGTAGGGGACGCCATCTTGCTGTAGAACTTCGCTCCACTCGAGGTGGACGGCATTCGGAACATGTCCGCTTAACGCTGATCGTTCATCTTCGCCGGTGTACTCATCGAGGCTTCGGGCATCAAATACAATTTTATCGTCTGATTCAGCCGCAGCAGTAATGTATTCAAAATCGCAGGCCAGAGCCTCCTGAATCTGGAACTGAAAACTTCCCGCAACAGGTTCACTGCTCTCACTTTCGAGCTCGAATTCCTGTTCAGTCCATGCCTGAATGCCGCCATTGAGTACGGAAGCATTGGAAAAGCCGTAGTAGTCGAGCGCATAAAAAAGACGAGCTGCAGCAAGAGAGTTGCCGCCATCATAAATAATAACCCTGCTGTCGTTATTGAGCCCTGTTTCGCGCATCAGCTCCTGGAATCTCTCAGGTCCGACAAGAAAGTGCTGAACAGGGTGGTCGGGGTCCGTAAGGTTTGATACTGCGGGAAAATGCACGGCTCCGGGAATCACTCCGTCTTCAATTTCAGCACGCGCATCAATCAGAAGAAAATCATTCGATTCAAGGTGATCCGCCAGCTCCTGTGCAGATGTCAGAAGATGTGAGTTGGGATAGTCTGTTAAAGGCTCATCCGCAGCTGAACTGCATGAAAATATAAAAAAGGCTAAAAAGGCGTAGAATGTGTAGCGTATCATAAATATCGACGGTGAGTTTAAATTTAAATGAAAGTACAACGGGTTTGGGTCACTTCAAAAGTATTGTAAACCTCTACTCCGTTCCAATTGCGTGTTCCATATAGAAGTTGTAAATGCGTTCTGAGATTTGTGCTCCAATATCACGGCTTCGCTCTTCATCAGTAACTTCTTTGGAGAGGTAGATGAACAGGTAAGAACGGCCATCGGGCAGAAAAACGAGACCTGAATCGTGCTCTACACCTGTTATGGATCCCGTTTTGTTTGCAACCATTACCTCTTCAGGCAGATATTTTGGGATGATATCGCGGTAGTACTGATCTTCCAGTATATCGATCATTACTTGTCCGGAATTTTTGTCGGCCGCACTGCCATCTGCGATACTGCGAAAGATAACCGCTAAATCCCGGGCGGTGGTCCTGTTGCTGAGCCCCCGGTCAAACGCTTTCATATCATATAAACCCCTGAGAACCTGGATGTTTTCAGCGCCCAGCTCGCGCATGGTCTGAGTGGTCTCCTCGGCACCCACGAGCTGTATAATTACGTTGGTGGCGATATTGCTGCTGTAGGTGATCATGGCGTGTGTGAGGTCGTAGATCGTGGCCATTTCTCCGGCTTTTCGCTCAAAAGGATCGGGACTTTCGGGATCAAGATCCAGGGAGAATTCTGAGCCGTCAACAATGCTGTGAAATGTGTTATCGATGCGGATGGAGTCGTGAATTGAAAATTCCCCGGCATCCGCCCGGCGAAAGATCTCAATCATGACGGGCGTTTTCATGGTGCTTGCTGCATGAAAAAGAGTGTCGGGGTTGATGGTGATTTCAAATTCAGGGTTGTTCAGATCGGAATAGAAAAGCGCATAGGTTCCGGTTTCGTTTTCCAAAAGAGAGAGAATTTCAGACTGCAGGTGTTCAAATGAATGTTGACTGTCTGAACAAGCTGAGAGGAGTAAAATAGCGAAAACGGCAGGAGCGAATCTTATCATATACTATATGGGTGTACTTTATGGCTTGATAAGATATAAAAAGCTCCAGCCTGAAAAAACAGACCGGAGCTAAAAAATATGGGTTTATTAACTTTAGAGTCCGGGTACTCCTACAAATGGATTGTCGAGTACCGTTCCCCGCTGTGCAGATAAAATTGCATTTATATCATGTGAGATTGTAATCACGGTAGTAGTGACAGTTGGATCTGTGGAATCATCGGGCTCGCCGCCGGGGTATGGTGAAGACGGTTCAAAGAGATCAAGATTGTTCCCCGAAGGAATATATGATGGAATATATGCAGTTGAACCAAGAGAGTTTCGGGTTAGACTGACGTTAGAGTCGATTTCACGGAGCATAAAATTCACTCTGATTCCAAGGTCATGTAACCTTCTGCCTTCAAGAAAGAGAATCTCCTGTCGCAGATTGTATAAAAGGTAGATCAACTCATCAGCATTATTTGCATCATTCACATTCTGCTCTGTAAATGAGGTAGATGAAATTGCGGGTGTTTGAATTGCCCCCGGACGAGTTAGCACGAGCCCCGATCTTGCAGGTGCATCTGGCCCGGCTTTTACATCAAAAACACTGTGTCGCGGACGAGAATTAAGCTGATTATCTAATCTTTGGTCATCATCATTAAATTCAATGAGAACCCTGCCTGCGTCCTCATCTGTTGCTAAATTTATAGCACTAACCAAATGACCTCTGGCTGTCACTAAATCAGGTGTTCCCGATAGTGATACTTCAGCTAATATCAGGTACATCTCTTCAGCTTTTGCCACCGGAATGGCGGATGATCGTGATGGATATTTTGGGTCAAGAAAATCGAGCCGCGGGAGAGGCTGAAGTTCTTTTAATGCCCGGGCAACCAGAAACGCCTGAGCAGGATTCGCAAGATTATCATCGAAAGGCTGAGTAAATAGAAATTCAGGGTCAGTATCTATAACAGACTGAGCAAATTGGGCTGCTTCGGCTGCATTTCCAAGTGACCTGTGAGTTCTTGCAAGTGCTGCCCTGGCAGCCATGGACATTTGTCCTGAATTAATTATCGATAAAGATTGATTAAAATCCTCAGCAGCTCTCTGCAATAATATTTGTGCAGATACTGGCTCACCTTCACGTTCAAGCATGGCAGAAACAAAATTTTCACCCTGAAATAGATTGGCCATACCTCTGTAATAGAAAACTCGTGCAATTTCTGCATCGTTGGCTGTGTCATCAGCTGGAATAATGTCATCTATCACAAATGACGCAAGTGCTCTGAGTTCCGAAGCGTTCCAGTACGCACCGGTTGCTGCACCCGTTGCGTTTGTGGCATCAACATCTACATTTAGTTCACCTGGGAAATCAAACGTGGAACTAATTCCAGTTCCATTCACAGAATAGTTATCACTTATCGTTTCAGTGACAACTACATTCGAACCCAGGGCACGGGCAAATTGAGCCTCGAGGCCAGGCATAAGGGCTCTGACCGGTTCATTTGCTCTTGCTAAATCTTCCCCCGTAGTTTGTGGATTCGTTACTTCAGTCGGATCCAAAAAATCACAGGATGTTAGGAATCCACCCACTAGAAAAAAGAGGAGCACTGGAAAAAATTTTGAGTATGTATTTTGATTCTTCATAATAAAAAAGGGTTTGAAATATTAATTCATCAAAGTGTAAATGTGAGGCCAAGACGAAACTCTGTTGGAGCGGGAAGTGTGATACTCTGCGCCCCGCCAAGTTGAATATTTTGACCGCCTGAATTCACACCCGACATTTCAGGATCCAACAAATCAGTTTTTGACCATATATATAAGTTCCGGCCCGTAATAAATACGGAGGCGTTTATGAAGCCTAGAGTGTTTTTAAATGATTCAGGAAGTTCATATCGAACTGAAACTTCTCTCAATTTGAAATAATCACCCGGCTGCATTAGAGAAAATCTGGAATTATTTGGGTTAAATTCACCCACTTCATTACCGTCAGTATCAAACCTTGCAGGAAACTCTACTCTTGGTATATTATTGAACCAAGACCACCAGCCACCGTAATCGAACACTTCAAAATCGTACGCAAAGTCAGCATTTGCAGATACCGAAATTTGATTAAACAGACGTGCATTTATACCAAAACCACCGTTTTTCAGAGGGTAGGGCGTTTTACCCGTAAATAGCGTTTCTGAACTATCGAGTAAGCCATCATTATTAGTGTCGACTGGCGTGGTGACTTCCCAGGCACCTACAGGCCGCCCTTCAGATACTCGCTGACTAGAAGTTCCCGCTGTAAAATCCGGCGCACCACCCATGTCAGTTACTTCGTTTTTGAAAACTGCGTAATTGGCATTTACAGAGAGATCAACATTCCGTGTGCGAATCACATTTGCACGAAGTCCCAATTCCACGCCTATATTTTCAATTGTCCCAACATTTCTAAGCTGAGCACCGCGACCCGTGGCAGGGGGTTCAGGTACAAAAAACAGAGCGTCAACAGTTTTGGCATTATACCAGGTAAAGTTGATTCCTAAACGTTCATCAAGAAATCCGGCATCAAAACCTAACTCAACGGTATTGGTTCTTTCAACTGTGAGTTCATCATTGCCCGGATTAGAAAACCGGGGAGCACTTTGGTCTCGAAAAGATATTGATGAGAAGGTTAAATCCCGCCTGAACTCTTCGGGAAACTGACCTGTTTCTCCGTAGCTTGCCCTCAATTTCATCTGGCTCCACATACTTCCGAACGTATTTCTCCAGAAATCTTCAGCAGAAAGCTCATAGGCTATTCCAACTTTCGGATATGCAACCAAACCAATATCCTGACCAAACGCACTGTTGCCATCGAGCCGGATCCCACCATTAATAAAAATTCTATCGAGTAAGTCAATGTTTTGCTGAACGAAAAACCCACCGTTAAAAACTGCCCTACGGCTTTCGTTACCCGTAATGGTTCCGGCATTTCCAAAATCATCAATTCCGGGTAGTGCAAAATTTTCGCCTGATCCGACAAATGTGCTGTTGTCCCGTCTAAAACCCTGCACTCCGAAGGTAGTGTTTGTTTCAACATCTCTGTTAAAAGAATGAAAATATGTACCGATGTACTCGAGTGTCAAAACGGATGCTTCTCTATCAAAACGCTGTATGAATCCGTTCGTAGTGCCGTATAATCCATCACTAAACGGTGTATTGATTCTTCTTTGAGAGTTTGTCCTGTAATCCAGTCCCACGATTAGTTTGTTGGTGAAATTAACGCTGGGATTATATCCAATTGAACTCACTAAATTGAATCGGTTTACATTTTCGGAAATGGTGCCATCTCTGAAAACATCAAGTACGTCATTGAACGGTGTTGAGGATGGCAGTCCTGCAAAGAAGAACGCATCGCCCACTTCGAATGCTGTAAGAGGATCTGCAATAGATGTTCCATTAAACAACCTGTTGAAACTATTTTTTGTATAGCCTCCGGAGAAATCCAAAAACAGGTTTTCGTCAAAATTTACTCTAAAACTGCCTCGCATATTATAAGAGGTGTAGTCATTGTTTATTTGAACACCTTCCCCATCCTGAATTCGCCCGCTTAGAGTATAGAGTACTTCACTGGTTCCGCCAGACACACTTCCATAGTAGCTTTGGTAAGAACCGGTTTGCAGTAGTTCATCCCGTATAAATGTGCTGTTACCAAAATTGGGATTATTATCATCTCCAACCTGGTTTTCGAAAGCAAACCCGGTATCGTTTAAATATTTTGTTACTGGCACATCCATGCCCTGTTCAGTTCTGATCGTAATTCTTGGAGCTCCGGATACTCCCCTTTTGGTGAAAATCTGAATTACACCATTAGATGCGTCTGAGCCAAAAAGTGTTGATGCCGCACCCCCTTTTGTGATTTCAACTCTTTCAATATCACTTACTAATAGATCGGCAATGGCACTCGTTGACTCACCTCCCTGGCTAGGGCTTGTATTCGTTTCATTGTCGACTCGCATTCCGTCTATATAAATAACAGGAGTTTGGCTTCCAAAAGCACTCGTAATACCCCGAAGGTTGATTAAACCACCCTGTCCGGGCTGAGCTGACTGTAGGCGTACACTACCCCCCGGAATTTGCCCTTGTAAAAGCTGGTCTACAGAAGTTGCAGATGACGTTTCAATCTGCCGGGCGCCAATCGATTCAATTGGAGATGACAATCTCCGGCGCTCTGTAACTGCTCCCTGCCCTGTAACAACTACTTCATCTAACTGTAAAAGATCATCGCTTAAAACAAAATCCCGGACAATTTCACCCGGATTCAGGGTGATGGTTACCCTCTGAGTCCTGAAAGATACAAATCGTGCTACAATCGTAACTTCCTGACCATTTACATTTTCAGCTGGGACGGATATAGAATACATTCCGTCGAGGCCAACAGCGGCACCCATGCCAGGAAATTCTGCAATAGATATTGTTGCTCCAGTGAGGTATTCCCCATCTGAATCTGTAACATTACCTGATATTACCGCTTCCTGGGCAAATACATTGCTTCCAGCAAATAGTAATAAGGATATTGATAAGAGTAATAATTTTAGATAGCTACACATACACGTTTGTTTTGTTTTTATTTGTGAAAATCATCAAATCTGCAAAAAGCCAACATATTTTTACAAATTTAATAAGCATAGAAGGACGTGATTGATTTCTCAAAAAACAAATAAAATGGTGTTATGGGTAATAATCCTTTATTAGTTAACGTGTAAGCGTTTCTATTTTAAATAAATTAAGTTTTTTATTTTATTTGAATGTTGAGATTTTTAGAAGAAAATTTCCTGATTTTTTTATTCTCTTAATCCCGGTATTTCCCATGGAGCCATTAAACTACAGGTAAAAAAAAAGCCCCGGTGAAAACCGGGGCTTTTAATCAGTTGTGAGTTTATTCACCAAAATTACTCTGTTGGAAAACCTGGGTTTTGCACAAGATTTTCTGTAGCTAAGAGTTCATCTCGTGGAATAGGCAGAACTTTTCTGAATTCGTCCATTCCGAGAACTTCACCAATCTTGTCTAACCGTACGAGGTCGAAGAATCGATGACCTTCGAAGTTGAGCTCAGCTCTTCGTTCCTGGAGGAGGAGGTTTATATACTCATCTTCAGTTGCCAATGGCCCTGCGTCGCCAAGCCCGGCGCGGTTGCGTAAAATGTTCAGATCAGGGAGGCCCGCACTGGGGTCGGGCGCTGCTTCTCTGTAAACTGCAGCTTCTGAACGGATGAGGTACATTTCGCCAAGGCGCAAAACCCTCGCATTGTTTGCGTTATTTGGATTGGACCATTTTGCGGATCTGTCATTATTGCCCAGGAATAGTGTGCCTCTGAGATCACCTTCCTCGAAAGAATCGGTAAGAGAGGGATCTGTTCGGTATTCATTGCGTTGAAAAACGAATGTATAGTATGAACTTTGATCCTGATCGCTGAAGACCAGATCAAATATAGATTCTGATGTAGTTTCAGTTATATCGGGTCCAAAAAGATCATCTATATCTAATTCAAGAGATGCAGGCCCATCTTCGATAACTGTATTTGCATCAGTAAAAGCAGCGGCATAATCTTGCCTGTAGAGGTTCACTCTGGCTCTCAATGCCAGTGCAGACCAGTAGCTCATGGCGGTATTATCGGTATATCCGGGCCCCATCAGTGCTAGGGCTGTATTCAAATCGCTAATGATTTGATCGTATGTATCTGCAACTGAACTCCTTGCCAGATCAGGTATTAAATTGAAGTCATTATTTTCGATCGGTTCAAGCAGCAGGGGTAAGCCGTAGCTGGAACTCAGATCATAATGTTGACCGAATACACGCAACAGGTCGAAATATGCCAGTGCTCTGATTGCGTGCGCTTCACCTAAAACCCGATCACTGGATGTGAACGTTTCGTCCTCAATTTCAGGAACCTGAGCAATTAATTCATTTGCAACGTTGGCAACTCTGTAAACACTAACCCATACGTTACCAACCCAAAAGTTACTGATGGGAACATTGCGAGAGTCAATCTCCAGTTGAGAATCGAAGAATCCCAACATCTGCGCATTATCTGCAATCAGATCATTGTTCAGTGGATACTCAATTCCGTAGTACGAGCCTGCCTGCATTCTCGAATAAGCACCCAGCAGAATTGCTTCTGCCGAAGCGCCGTCAGCCAACGCAGTTTCAGCATCGAGAGATGTTTGTGGCTCTGTATCTAAAACGTCACAAGACGTTATGGATAAAAATAGCAGTGTAAATAAAAGAGTGATGGATAAATTTTTCATGGTTCCTGTTTTTTAAAATTCCAGATTGATGCCGAAGGAGATAGTTCTTGACTGTGGAAGCGTTCCGAAATCAGAACCTGCAAGGAGCGGGTTTCTTGCATTCTGATTTACTTCAGGATCTAATCCGGTATAACGGGTGAAAGTCAGTAAATTTTGACCTTGAGCATATACGCGCAGATTGCTCATTCCCATTCTTTGGGTTAAGTCCGGAGAAAAATTATAACCCAGAGTTAATGTTTTCAGGCGAAGGTAAGATCCATCTTCCAGCCATCTTGTAGAGTATTCTCTCCAGTTTTGATTTGTGAGAGATGCTCTTGGAATATCGGTAACGTCACCGGGCTGCATCCAGCGGTCATTGGCAAGCGTGTGATTATTACCATCGGGCAATGGAAATCCGGGCCCAATTCGGCTCCAGCCTAAGTTTTCATAAGATGCCCGGCTGTGGTTAAACACATCATTTCCGTATGTAAACTGAAAAAGAACATTCAGGTCGAATCCTTTGTATGCAAAATTATTGCTGAATCCGCCAAAAAAGTCAGGTTGTGCGTTACCCACGATTCTTCGGTCACCAGAATCAATAACTCCATCTTCGTTTTCGTCAATCCACAACATGTTTCCAGTTTCCGGATCTACCCCATTGTGATCAATCAGATAGAACGTACCAATGGGTTGACCTTCAGAAAGTATGTGTGAGTCACTCAACACCTGATTATTTACTTCAAGTTCTTTTACTTCATTTTGAATAAATGAGATGTTAAAACTGGATGTCCATGAGAAGTTTGCTTCAGAAAAGACAACACCCCGTATATCAAATTCAAATCCCCTGTTTTCTACTCTTCCAATATTATCTGTAACACTGGAAAAACCGGAAATTCCGGGTATGAGCCTGTTCAGCAACAGATCATCAGTATTTTTTATGAAGTAGTCAGCGCTAAGATTTACACGGTCGTCGAAAAGACCTATGTCTACTCCTATATCGAGCTGTTTTGTGCTTTCCCAGGTGAGGTTGGCATTGCTAAGCTGGGTTGAAACCAGGGTAGGCGTAGCCCTGTAATCAGAAACGCCAAATAACCCTCTGGACGCAAAGTTTCCAATTCCTTCCTGATTGCCTGTTACTCCATAGCTAATTCTTGGTTTGAGCTCCGAAAAAATCGTTTGATTCTGCATGAAGCTTTCATTTGTCATTCTCCATGCAAAAGAGCCGGAGGGAAAAAAACCGTATCTGAAATTCTCACCAAACCTGGATGAGCCATCAGCCCGTCCGGTTACGGTAAATAAGTAACGATTGTCGAACGTATAGTTACCTCTGAAGAAATAGGAGGCGAGACCCCAGCTGGTTCCGGAAGTTGATGCCGATGTCACTTGCGAGGCAACGCTGAGTTTTAAGAATTGATCACTTGGAAACCCTTGAGCGTTGATGGAAGAGAACTCCCTGTTTGATTGCTGAAAAGATGTACCAACAAGGGCGTTTACGCCGTGTCTGTCGCCAAAGGTGTCGTTGAAGGTAAGATAGTTTTCTATCAGCCAGGTGAAATCCTGAGTGGTGCCAAATGTACCAAACCCGTTTCTTTGTGCATCCTGAGACTCTCTGGAAATAATTGGGGTATACGACTCATCATCAAGACTGGTATAGTCTATATTAAGTGAGGAGCGGAAAGAGAGTTGATCAGAGATGTTGGCAACACCAAAGATAGTACCAATTCCCCTCGTCGTATTCGTAAATCGTTTATACTCTTCTGCAATCAAGACAGGATTATCGAGCATCCACCAGCCAAAATAACTAAATGGATCAGCGTAACTGCCATCCTCTTCAAAAACAGGCATTAATGGATCTCCGGCCAGGCTGTTAATTACAACTCCGTAAAGAGAGTTATCATTAATAACACGGTCCTGTAAGGTACGGTTGAGAGTTATGTTGGCTCCAAAATCCAGCCAGTCCGTAACTTCAGTGTCAAGATTTAGACGACCGCTAACTCGCTCAAAGCCGGTTCCAAGCTGTGTGCCTTCCTGGTCAAAATAGGAGAGAGAGGCAAAATACCGGGTGCTTTCGGTACCACCGGATGCATTGAGTTCGTAGTTAGAAATTGCAGCGGTTCTGAATATTTCATCATACCAGTTCGTGTTTTGGAGATCCGGATCATTTGGATCAAAACCCCAAATATCTGATACATATGTATCGGAGTAATTGGTTCCAAGATCACGATTGTCCTGACGCGCCGCGTCGTTCATAAGTTCTAAAAATTCCTGGGAAGAGTGCATGTCAACTGTATTGGTTGCCCTCTGAAAGCCGGTATACATGCTAAATCCAATGGTTGACTGGCCTGCAACTCCACGTTTTGTTGATATAAGCACAACACCATTGGCTCCGCGTGAACCATAGATAGCTGTTGCTGATGCATCTTTCAGTATTTCGATGGACTCGATATCGTTTGGATTTAAATCCGCAAGAGAGTTTGTTGCCTGACCGCCTGAAAAAAGGCCCGAAAGGTCTTCCGATATAATAGGAACGCCATCAATAACGTAAAGTGGTTCGCTGCTTCCTGAAATGGAAGTTTGACCACGTATATTCATGGTAATACCTGCTCCGGGAGTACCTGAAGGTGTGCTTACAAAAACACCTGAAGCACGCCCCTGCAGTGCACCATCGATACTGGCCACAGGTTGATTAGCGATCTGATCGCCCGACACACTGGCAATTGATCCGGTAAGATCACTTCGTTGCTGAACGCCATAGCCAACGACTACGAGCTCACCTAATAATTGATCATCAAGTTGTAGTATAATATTGTACTCAGTACGATCATCAACCAAAATTTCTTCTGTTCTGTAGCCGATAAACGTAACAATGAGAACGTCTCCTGATTGTACAGTAAGGCTAAACTCACCGTCAATATCAGTGGATGCCCCTACTTCAGGGCGATCTGAAACGACGACAGTAGCGCCTATTAAGGGTTCACCTTCCGCGTCAGTTACTGTACCTGTAATTTGTTGCTGTGCAAATAGATTGCCAGCAGCAAGCAGGAACAGAAGCTTTGTTATAATTAAAAATTTTGTAGGGGTCTGCATACACATTTGTGATTCATTAAAATTGATTTCAAGTCTGTCGCCGGATTTTTTACGGCCATTTACATAGTGCTGATAAGGAACCAATTGATTTAATAAAAAACAAATAAAGTAACGGTCATGACACGCAATCTATAGGAATTTAACTGGAAGTGATTTTTTTTGAATTGATATTCTCTGAGGGGAGAGATGCGTTTGCGAATATTGGTAAAATCAGAGCCGGTTAAGGCCCGGATTTCCAGTCGATCCAAGATGAGTAGACTCGGTAAGTTTTTCTGCCGGATTGTTTTGCGATAGTTCTTCTCCGCTCTCAGCAACCATTTTATAGGCTTCCCTGAAACTAATGTTTTTCTGCAGAACCAGTTTATACGCTTCTTCGGCGGCAAAAAGTTCTGACGTACATGAATTTATAAGTTCAGTTTTATTCATATGCAGCGATCTAAGCAGTATCAAGGTGGCTTCGAGAGAATTCCTAAGATTACCAACCGCGTTTAATACAGGCTCTTTTGTAAGCTGAAGATCCCGGTGGTATCCGCTGGTAAGATTGATTGTGAGCGACTGAAGCGCTGATGCCTGGCCGATGATATGTGAATGATGCCCGCGGATTAACTCTGCCAGATCGGGATTCTTCTTTTGCGGCATAATCGACGAACCGGTACAAACAACGTCATCCAGCATGAAGTAGGGAGTAGATTCACTGGTGTATTGAATGATATCGGCCGCAAAACGATTGAGCACCGCGGTAATACCGCTCATATACTGTACAAACTGAAGTTCAACCCATCCCCGGCTCAACTGTGCTGTGGTGGAGCATATAAGAGGTTTAATAAATCCCAGTTCTTTTGCTTCAAACTCCCGGTCGATATCGATTGATGTTCCAAATCCTGCAGCCGTTCCGAGCGGTGATCGGTCGATAAGGCTTTTTACTCCGGTTGAGGCATCGATCTGCATCTGCAGCAGTTCGGCGAATCCACCGGCCCAGAGCGCCACGCTGCTCAGCATTGCTTTGCGCGTATGTGTATAGCCCGGCATGGGTATATCTTTGCCGCTCTCTCCCAATTCTTTTAAAAGCTTTACGCAGTCACTCGTTTTATCCAGTATGGTTGCGAGCATATCTTTCTCATAGAGCCGCATCGCCGTAAGTACCTGGTCGTTCCGGGATCTGCCGGTATGAATTTTTTTACCGAGCTCTCCCAGCTTTTCTACAAGAAAATTTTCGATAGCCGTGTGCATGTCCTCATCCTGCACGGTAATTTCGAACTCTCCCTTTTGCCAGGTTTCCAGAATCTGGTCAAGGCCGGAATGCAGTTTATGGAGTTCATTCTGTGTTAAAACACCGGCTTTTTGGAGGGCTGATGCGTGAACTTTTGAGGCTTTTACATCGTAAGGAACCAGCACCTGGTCCAGTTCGTAGTCGTTGCCAACAGTAAACGCCTCCACTTTTTTAGCAGTATCGGACTGTGTATCGGTAGTACTCTTTTGCCAGAGTTTTGACATTGGGTTGTGCTTATAATTGTGTTAAAAAAAATATCTCCCCCTGCGCTTGCGTCCCGATCCCTCGGGGAGGGGAGATGATTGAAACGGTTGTTTCCGTTTCATACTGCGGGGTGTTTCTGTAATCAGTCCTGACGAGATAATATATCGTGAAACCGGTCCCGATACACCCCTAAGCTGGCAGGCTTCCTGCTGTGCTTTTCTCAACCGTACTCTTCAGCTGATATGCTGTTTTTTGAGGCAGATTCCACAACTCAATAAATCCGGCAGATGCATTCTGGTTAAAGGCAGCTGATTTATTAAATGTAGCGAGGTTTTCATCAAACAGCGAGTAGGGAGATTTTAATGCAACTACATCGCAATTGCCTTTGTAAAGTTTCAGAGTTACTTCGCCGGTTACCTTTTTGTTCTGCTCATTGATGAAGGCCCGGATGTTATCCATTACCGGCTCAAAATATTTGGCTCCATATGTAAGGTATGCCCATTTCTGGTCCATAAATCCCTTCAGCTCGTTCTCCTCTCTGGTGGAAACCAGCTGCTCCAGGTTCTTGTGTGCCTGAATAAGTATTGTGGCAGCGGGATTTTCGTAAACACCTCTGACTTTCAGTCCCACAATCCGGTCTTCAATCAGATGAAAAACACCAACGGCATGTTTGCCGCCGATTTCGTTTAGCAGGAGAATGATATCTTTTTTATCGTACTCTATTCCGTTCAGAGAAACCGGTTCTCCCTTTTCGAACCCAATTTTTACTAATTCAACTTCGTCGGGTGCCTGCTGAGGGGTATTGGCCCATTTCAGAATATTTTCAATGGGTGGGATCAGCTCGGGATTTTCAATTTCACCGCCTTCGCCCGTGTTTGCCCACATATTTTCATCATAGGAGTAGGGGCTTTTTTGAGTTTGCTGAACAGGAATACCGTTTTCAAGGGCGTATGCGATCTGTTCGTCCCGCCCCATACTCCACTCTCTTACAGGGGCAATAATTTTCAGATCGGGATTCAGTGTTGTGATGTAGCTTTCGAACCGAACCTGGTCATTTCCCTTGCCGGTACATCCGTGGGCAACTACCTCGCAGCCAAATTCAGCCGCAAACTGCACGGCAAGTTGTGAGATCATAACCCTGCCCAGAGGGCATCCCAGCGCGTAACCTCCCTGGTAGTCGGCATTGGCTTTTACGGCTTCCGCACAGAGTTCAGCAAATTCATCTTTGGCATCGTACACGATGGCCTCTTTCGCTCCAAGATGGATTGCTTTCTTCTTAATAGCCTCCAGGTCGTCAGCGGTCTGGCCAATATTTACGGTCAGTGCGATAACGTCACATTCATACTCTTCCTGGATCCATTTTAGCATCATGCTGGTATCGAGGCCACCTGAATAGAGCAGAAGACAGGTGTTGAATGATCCTTTTTCAGCTTCGTGTGAGGCGACTTTTTTGTAGGTGGTGTTATTTTTCATGGCAGTAATTGGTTTCGGTAGATTTTTAATTTTGTTTGATAGAACGTGTTCAGGAATCTGTTTTAAGCTCCGTTTACAGATCCTTTGGCAAGAGTTTTATGAGCAGACAGCCGGGTTGCTTTTCCTTCGCCATCGAGCAGCGTTGCAAAAACCCCTTTCGATACAACCATTCGGTTTTCGGCCTGCTTATAAACCCAGGAGTTCGGGTGATCGATAACTTCATCGGTTACCTCTACCCCCCTGTGAGCCGGCAGACAGTGCATAAAGCCGGTCTCTTTTCCGGTTAGCGAAAAGAGCTCCTCGTTCACCTGGTAGGGTTTAAAATGTTTAATTTTTTCCTCGTAGAGGTGCTCCTCACCCATCGAGATAAATGTATCGGTATAGATAGCATCGGCGAGTTGAACGGCTTCTGACGGTTTTGTTAACAGGTTGAAGGCGCCTCCGTACTGGACGGCGAGCAGTGCAAAATAATTTAGCTTATCGTCAGTCCAGCTATACTGTTCCGGTCCGGAAAAGTTAACAGTATGGCCAAACTTCAGCAGGATTTCGATCAGAGAAAAGGCCACATTGTTTGCATCTCCTACAAACGCCAGGGTAAGTTTTTTCTCTTTACCAAATTGCTGTTGAAGCGTGTGCAGATCGGCAAGGGCCTGCATTGGATGGTGCTTGTCGCACAGCGCGTTAATAATCGGGATTGAGCTGTACTCCGACATGTTTATGAGTGTTTGATGGGAATAGACCCGTGCGAAAACGGCATCACACCAGAGAGATACGTTCTTCATGGCGTCTTTAAGTGATTCCCGAGAAGTAAAGGGAATTGCCTTTCCGCTGCTGAGGAGAATGTCGGCGTCTATGTGAATGACGTTTCCGCCAAGGTGGTTAATGGCGGCTTCGGTACCAACCTTTGTTCTGAGTGATGGCTTCTCAAATACAAATGCAACGTTCTTTCCGGCAAGCACCGGGTCTGCATATTCCTGCAGTTCTGTGCTGAGGTCGAGGATGTGCTGAATATCATCCGGTTCATAGTCTGATATGGATAGAAAATGTGACATAAGGTAATCGATTTAATAGGGTGATTGAATTTTGAAAATGGTCTGGCCTTTAGAGATGAATAAGGCGCAAAAAAAAACGCCTGCTTAATGTTGGATTAAGCAGGCGTTTGTGAAAGTATTGTCGGAATTACACAGCTTTTTCACACGCCTGAGCGGCGGCGACGGCGAAGAGCAAATAATGGAGTGCTGTGATTATCAAAATTCATAGTTTCATAATCTGACTATTGTCTAAGAAATCCAAACATTTTTTTGACCTTTTCTTTATTTCTTAATCTCAAGCTTATTTAAAATGGTTTAGCCCGGAAATTTTCCAATGAACCGATAACAACATTAGAATCAAAAACGTGGCGGCGGACGTCTGCCGTCGGTAGAACTCCTTTCGAGATTATTAAGGCCGGGAAGCTTTTGGAAAAGGCTCTGTATCTGTCCGCTGTTAAGCGACAGGCGGAATGAATAGTATTGATTATCGCCAAACGGATTGAATTGAAAGGAGAGGTTCCAGCACACCATTTCTCGGTTCAGTCTGAATTGCGCGGGCGTAAGATCTTTTTCTATGAAGTCATACCCCAGGCGTGTGGACACGCTCCATTTAGGCGTCAGGTTAAACTGAATATTGTTTGCATTCAGAGTTGCAGATTTAGTAGCATCCTGACCAAACCGATAATTCCATCGGTAGCTAAAATCGAGGCCCAAACTCCAGGTCGACTGTATTCGCTGAACGGGCTGTTCATTAAAATACTGGTCTATCGGGCTGAAAAACTGCTGGTTATAAGGATCATATGGTCGGTAGGCCGGCGTTTGAATTCGGGGACCCCGTTCGCCTCCGCTAAAGCTGGTAGAGGCGCTCAAACTGTATGAAACAGGTTGCATTACTTTTGCCCCTGCATTCCAGATAAAAGTATCAATCTCCTGCCCCTGTTCATTCCGGGCGTATAAAGAATAGTTTGCGCTTGCCCTCAGCCGTATTCCATCGAGAATGCTGGAAGATATAGACATATTAACTCTTCCGAAGTTCAGGCTGTCGGCCGCAAAGTTATAATTGGAGTTCACTGAAAAGTTATCGATAATCCGCAAATTCTGAGTCCGGACTTCGCCTGTAGAATCTCGTTTGACCCGCTTTGTTTCTAAAATATTGGTCAGCCCAAAATTAATTGTTCGCTGTTCACCCTGAGGTGGCCCACCGAATACTTCGCGATCAAAACGGGAAAATTGCCGTGTATTTCCCAGAGTGTCGGTCTGCACTTCATCATAAAACCCCCAAATATCTTCTGAAAAATCGGGTCTATAGCTAAAGCTGACACTCGGTCTCAGGGTATGCCTCAGGCCTTCATAATTACCAATCGACGCCTGTGAGATTCCATAGATTGTTGTTGAAAAATTAAGACTGGTGCTAAAATCGCGCGCTGCTGCAAACCCAAGCTCTCTTATCTCATCAACCCGGTTCTCTTCGGGGTTAAATTCGCGTCGGGTTGTGGTAGGGTACCAGAATTCGTTAAAATCCATGCTTGCACTGATATTGATAAACTGGCTCGGGATCAGCTGTCCAGCCCTCACCTGCGCACGCTGAACAAATCCGTACTGCAGATGGCGGTCATCTCCTGTAGCTTCTCTGTATTTGGAAGGATCGAGAAGAGCTTCAAACCAATTTATCTCGGCTTCTTCGCGATCTAATGGAGTAAAGTTAAAACTGGACCGAAAATTATTCCTGTAATTTACGGTGATCCTCTCATACCACCGCTGTTCCATTGTTCCGGGACGATTGGATTCGAAAGGGGAAAACTGACGGAGCGAAAAGGTAAGTTCAGGACCGGTTAACCTCGCTACGTTGGTATTAAACTGTTGGTTTAAATTTGTGCTAACAGAAAAATTATAGTTCCCTTCAGGGTGGCTGTAGCGGTATGATGCTCGTGATGTACTGCTTGTTTGAGCTCTTTCATCAATATCGAACGAGTTTCTCTGAAAATAATTAGACGTATTGAGGTTGATATTTGCAGAGAGGTTAGCATAGGGTGAAAGCTGCTGATCGTGAGTAAGAGAGAGTCTTTTACTTACGGTTTCAGCAAAATTCAAATCAGTGGATTCAAGCCCCCTTTCGCGTGAATATCCAAGTGTAATGCTTCCATTGTAGCTGTCGGTCTTGCGATATTGAAAACGGGTATTGCTGAAAAACGTGCCGGAAGTAAAAATATCGACAGATGTTTCACCAACAAGGTTGTCGTTTATATATTGAAACCAGCCCAGGTTTTGAAGTCCGAGTCCCCTGGATCCTGCATTCTGAAACAGGTAGGTCGGTTCAAGCAAACCCGATCGTCGCCTGTCTATCCCGGAAGGCACAAATCCGAACGGAAATATTAACGGATAAGGAATATCCAGAACATAGAGACGAGCATTGGTAAAAAATATCTCCTCTTCATCAACGAGCTTCATTCTCTCTGCTCTTATGTAGTAGTACATATGGTCGGGCGGACAGCTCGAATAGATTCCATCCTGGATAAAAACTTCCGTCTTTGATACGTTTTTTACCTGCGTGCCTATCAGGTATCCATCGGGCACCTGAATTTCAGCTACTTCAAATTTACCTTTTTCGGTTTCGTAGTTAAATAAAATCCGAGTGCTTTTCAGGTCTGTATCGGCCTGGCGCAGTACGGGATATGAGAGGGTATCTTCCGGTGTCTGTGTTCTGGCCTCCACCTGGTTGAGCCGCAGATCCATGTCTATTTTTCCCGCTTCGAGTGTTCCGTTCTCATGTTTGACATTGGCTGATCCGTACAGATATCCCTTTCGCTGTTCTCTAAAGTTAAATACGAGGGAATCGCGCGCCTGAAAATGAACAACATCGCCGGAGGCCTGCCGGTCGGCTCCCGGCGCTTGTGGCCTCTGATTAACCTGACCAGTGGATGCACCTGTATCAAACTCCATGGGTGGCGGGGGCTCAAACGCCTCGGTTGTATCAGCGTCTGCCGGTGGAATAGTGTCGTTAACTGCAGTTTGAAGAGTGTCAGAAACAGTTTGTGAATATACCTCAGCAGCTCCGCAGCCGAATATTACGATGGTAAAAAAAAGGAAAGTAATCAGGGATGCGGGGTGCTGCATAAACTCAAATTGGTCAGCTCAACTCTTCGAACGCCAGGCTTGCAGCTCCAAGCATTGCGGCTTCGTTGCCGAGTGATTCATATATAATATCAAAATCTTCGCGAAACGGCGGCATCAGGTACTCTATGGCAGTTTTCTTAGCAGGATCGAGCAGCCACTTTCCAGCTTTAGCAACGCCGCCACTTACCACAATCTTGCGTATATCCAGAATGTGAACGTAATTAACGATGGCATAGCCCAGCTTTTGGCCCGTACTTTGTAAAATATCGATTGCGAGCTCATTCCCTGCGTTTGCTTCGCGAGACAGGTCAACGGGCTCAAGCAGATCAAAGTCTTTACTGAACTCTTTATAGAGTGGATTTTCTGGGTGCTGACGGATAACATCCGTCGCATACCGGCTTAAGAAGCGCTGCCCAACGTACGCTTCAATCCCGCCGCGGGTGTTGCTGTGCGACATCGGCCCGTGATAGTTGATAATTACGTGCCCGAGTTCGGCTGCAGAGCCGGTTGTGCCCCGGTAAATTTTATTTTCAAAAATAATCCCGCCTCCCACGCCGGTGCCAAGTGTTATCATAATAAAGCTGTCGATATCAGCGGCCACGCCGTGGCGTGCCGATCCGAGAGCCGCAAGATTCGCATCATTTTCGACTACACAGGGGATATTAAGCCGTTTTTCTATTTCATCGGCAACATTTACAATGTCCCAGCCCGGCAGGTTGGGCGGTTTTTTTACTGTACGGCGGTCCAGGCTAACCATACCGGGTACACCTATTCCAAGGCCAATCGGTTTAACGCTCTCTTTTTTAACCAGCTCTTTTGTCTCCTCGGCAATGGAGTCGAAAATATGTTTCTTGCCGAGCTCGGCACGGGTAGGAAAAGACGTTGTGGCTATCGTGCCCTTTTTTTTATCAACCAGGGCAAGTTTAATGTTTGTACCACCTAAATCGATACCTATAGAGACCATCCAGACAGAATTTTATTGCGATTTTGAAGCGAAAATAAGTAAAAAAGCAACGAATGAATAGCGTCAAATCTTTTAGTCGGCAGGTTTGACCCTGTAGACGGTCTCACCCGGTTTGCGCATACCGTACTCTTCCCGGGCAATTTTCTCGAGCAGATCGGGATTGTTCTTCAACTCTTCTATTTTTTGCTTAAGCTCTTCACTTTTTTTGTTGAGCTCCTGAGTGCGCTCTACAAGGTCCGATTTCTGAGAGTTGAGCTGGTATCGGGTCATGAGGCTGTAGGTATCAAAAAATGCAAACCAAAGCAGAAAGAACCCGATCAGTAAGCTGATCAGGAAAGATTTTTTCCAGTAAAGCGGATTCAGATGTTTTGTGTTCATTTGCTACAGAATTTATAAAATCTAAATTACCTTAAAAAAGGACTTTAAACAAATGCTGAAGAGTGGTTTAAATCACTGATTTATTTTTTTTTTTTTAAATCTGTGTTTGCCGTACGGCAAAAGATTTTGAACGATTAATTCAGTCCGGCACGACAGAACACACCATTGCTTCTGAGTCTATTCAAACCTATCATTCATCTTTATAGAAAAAGAGAAAA
>CAZXYQ010000037.1:0-22639 GCA_964644975.1 uncultured Rhodohalobacter sp. | reverse complement strand
TTTGAACAGGCACTTGAAGTAGTCGGGGTGCAGGGTGCAGGGTGCAGGGTGCAGGAACGAAGATATAAACTTATCGCTCTTCTACGCTTTGGATATATTTGTAAATCATTTTGCCGGTTTGATCCAGTTTTTCTGAAATTCTTTTAAACTCTGCTTGATCATCAAATGAGCCTGTTTCAAAGAGTGTTTCAAGGTGATCTCGAGTTTCATCAACTGATGAATGAGCATAAACCAGAAATCGAATAAAATCTGCTTTGTACCTTCTTCGTCCGTAACCTTCAACAATATTCGAACGCATAGATTTTGATGATCTTCTGATCTGACTGCCCGTTTCGTACAATTCAAATTTAGGCAGCTGCATTGTCATCGTATGAATTTTAATGGATAGCTCTTTTGCTAATTGCCAGATTTTCAAACTTTTGTAGCTCATGAATTACTAAATTATGAATACCGTTTACATAAGTAAGAGGAAAAATCTTAAGATACCTTACACAAAAAATCTAAATAGTTTTCAAACTCCCCTGCATCTTGATCCCTGAAACCTGCACCCTGCACCTTGAACCGTGAGCCTTGCACCCTGCCGGTGCTTTTCCGTTCCCGGCGAATGCCGGGGAAACCTGCACCCTGTTCCTTGCACCCTGAACCCTGCACCATGAAACCACATTATCCACATATGAAGGCGGCAATCGAGATTGCCGAAAAACATCAAACTCCCTTTGGAGCTGCCCTGGCGATGGGCGACCAGCTCTTTGTGACGGCAGCCAATCAAACAAGGCAGCTGCACGATCCCACCGCACATGCAGAGGTAATGGCAATACGGAAATTGGGTGAGCACCTCAAGAAAACGGATTTTTCCGGGTTTACTCTCTACACCACCTGCGAACCGTGCCCGATGTGCATGAGTGCGGCAATCTGGGCAAAGGTCGATACTATTTACTTTGGGTGTGATATCCCCACAATCTCTCGATTTATGGATCAGATCGACCTGTATAGTCGTGATGTAAACCGCCACAGTTTCCGAAAGATTGAGATTGGAGCCCCCCTCTTGCCGGATGCCTGCCTGAAACTGCTCGAAAAATACTCTTAACCTCAGTTCGATTTAAAAATCAATAAAAGGAGGTTCCCCTCATTCGTAAAGAGGGGTCGCGGGTGGTTATGATACTATGATCAGGCCTGAAATTAACAAAATGGATGATTTAACCTTTTTCCCCATCGGGATGCCAATGGCAGAACCACCCCTAAATCCCCTCCTTGCCCGCAGGGATCCCGTTGGGGGAAAAGGATGGGACTTTTGATGGACTTTGATAAGGAGTGAGAATCGAACTCAGGTTCTTAGAGATGTTTACTTCTTTTCGTCAACGTAACTATCTTTAAACTTACTTTCGCTTTCAAACTGGCCTATTAATATGATCTCCTGGCCCTCGTTCAGTACGGAGTCCGGTGACGGGTTTACAACCATCTCCCCCTCCTGTTTCATCGCTATGACGGTACATCCTGTTTTTTTCCTGACATCTGACTCAATTAAACTTTTACCGGCCAGATATTTACCAACTTTATGGTTGAAAATATTCAATCCTTCAGCCAGCATCAGTACGTCCTGCCCTTCCAGAATATTGAAGATAGAGTTTGCACCCATGGAAGCATACGACATCACAAAATCGGCGCCGGCTCTGTGGAGAGTATTAATATTTTTTTCATATGTAGCACGGCTTATAATCTCCATTTTTGGACAGAGCTGCCGGCAGTAAATCGTCAGATAGATATTGATATCATCATCGTGTGTGGTGATTAATGCGGTGTGTGCATCTCTCAACCCGGCTTCCTCAAGAATGTTGAGATCTGCTGCATCCCCAAGTATATACTTTTCAGGGTCGCGAATTCGATCCGGATTTTTATCAATAATCCTATAGTCGATGCCACGATCTGCCAATGATTTCGCAGCTGCGCGTCCAACTCTTCCGGCTCCAATAATAACCACAGGCTTATCAGAAACATGGTAAATGCTCAAGACTTCATCATACTTACGAAGCTGTTCAACCGTTCCGGCGAGCACTAACACGGTTTCCTCTTTAATTTCGGTATCCGGTAGAGGCTGCTTAAAGACTCCTCTCTCCCAAATACCAACCACGCTCACCCCCATTTTTTCCCTGAGCTCACTCTCGACCAGTGTTTTGCCAATCAATGGAGTTCCTTGTGCAATAGCTTCGCCAATAACCAGATTGTCGATATGTCCGATTACGTGAACCCGTGCATTCCCCCCAAGGGTTCTTCGTGCCAGAGACTTGCCCAGCATCTGCCCCATCTGAAGCACATGGTTTGCGCCTGCCATTTGGAGAATATCCACAGAGTCTGATGATGCTGCAGTTGCAACAATTTTTACATCCGAACTAAATTCCCGAACCGTAAACGTCACGTTGGTATTAATGCGGTCGTTACCAGAGGCTACGACCAACGCTGCACTCTTCACGCGTAAGTGCTCATAGGTATCAAAGTCGTCAAAATCGCTATTCACCACATCATATCCCTGATCAGAAAGCTCCACGGCCTTCTGAAGATCCGGCTCAAGGATGGCATATGTCATTTTATACGCCTTAATTTTTTTAATGAGAGCCTGCGTAACGGAATCAAGATGAGTGATAATGACGTGGTCTTTTGTGCCGGACGGGAGTTTTTTCGGAGCTTTTGCTTCGTGCTGTGCTTTCAGCCAGGGGGCGTAAAAAAATTCGATAAATGTAAACGGCAGCAGTACCAGCAGAAACACGACGCCCGTCACAAGAACCAGCATAGAAAATAGCATGCCCACCGTGCTGGTGAAAACAATATCGCCGTACCCAAGAGTAGACATCGTTACGATTGTCCAGTAAAAGCCATCAATCAGGGTATATTCCCGGCCTTCAAGATGCATGATATATTGGAAGGTTAATCCAAAGAGGAAAAATACAGCCAGTACAGAAATAAAGAACTTTGCGAATTTGAGAAGCTTGGTTTTAGCATCCCGATCTTTAAATAGCAGATGTAGTTCTGTTGAATAGAGGCTCAAATTCTGGGGGTCCGGTTAAAATTTTCAGTATAAAATTATCTACTCACTCACACAATTCCTAACCGCCTTTTAAAACATAGTTCATGTAAAATGTTTACGCTTAAGAAAAAGAGCTGCAGAATGAGTGGAATTTCATCACACTAAATAGTTATTTTTAAGACTTTCTTACGGCCGACATACCAACCACATTAATTAACCATTTGTACTTGTGATCCGATCTGCTGCCGGCTTTCTCTTATTTCTTTTTGTGCTGCTTTTGCAGTCTCTGAACGCTCAGTCCGGATCGGGATTAGGTCCCATTCCAAGCGTGTATCTGGATTGTTCATCCTGTGATGTAACCTACATTCGTACAAATATTACGTTCGTAAACTACGTTCGCGATCAGGACGATGCAGATATTTACCTGCTTATAACGGATCAGAGAACCGGTGGTGGAGGCCGGGAATATACTCTTGAGTTTTCCGAAATAGACAGGCCGGATGGAATTACCAATACCATTAAATATACCTCCCCAAGTTCCGATACAGGCGACGAACGGAGAATTGGTCTGAACAGGCATATTAAAATTGGCCTCATACCCTTTGTTTCTAATACGATTGCCATTCGAAATCTTGATATTTTCTATGAAGAACCTGAAGCCACTGAAGATGATGAAGTTGAAATAGACGACCCCTGGGACAACTGGATTTTTGATATTGATTTAAGATCAAATGTCAGTGGGCAGGATACTGAATTTAATTTTGGCCTCTACAGTGGGTTTGAAGCGGAAAGAACAACCCACGACTGGAAAATCCGGGGACGGGTGCGCGGGGAGATCCGACGCCGCAATGTGGAACTAACAAACCGAACACTGAATGTAAACCGTGACTGGGGAGATTACTGGGGAATGATTGGCTACAGCCTGACAAGCCGGTCGACAGTTGCGATTTTTACCAGAGCCCGGTTTTCCAGAACGAACAACGTAGCTCTGCATACGTATATCGCTCCTGCAATTGAATTTAATTTCTTCCCGTACGAAGAATTTCAGCAAAGACGTTTCATTGTGCAGTACCAGGTTACTCCTACCTATAGAAGGTATTTCAACACCACCATCTTTTTAAAAGATTCAGAGCTTATCATGGCTCAGGAAATTAGCACGAGGCTTAGGTACGATCAGCGCTGGGGGCGAATTGATATCCGAATGTCCGGCATGCATTATTTTCATGACTCTTCCATTAATCGCATAGAGATAAATCCTTCGTTTAATATTCGCATTATCCGCGGACTCTCTGTCAGCCTCTCTGGGAGGTATCGCATTATCAACGATCAGCTCTCCCTCGCACTGCCATCCAATGTAGATCCTAATGATCCTGAATCCATCATTCGCGGTGTACAGCGCCCTACCTCTTTCGATTACTCAGTATCATTCGGCCTCTCCTACACATTTGGGTCTATCTATAACAATATTGTGAATCCGCGGTTTTAGAATTGGCTTAACAGAAATATGGCATTGTCGTTCCGCTGGATATTGGGCGGTTACATGGTTTAAACATAATGCCGCAGTTTGGTATAAAATTAGTTCAGTTGAGTAAAATTTTACAAGCTTTAAATATACCGTCAGACATTTGTGATACAGTTCAATCGGCAATGCGGTAAACTTTATCTCAATTATTGAGTTTCAGGTCTCCCCTAATGAAGGAGAGAAATAAGAGGGGCATCCATCAATTTCTGATGAACATCCCCCTCAATCTCGCCCCGAAAGTCGGGACTGAAAAAACACCAGCTGACGCGTGATAAAAGATGAGCCCTTTTCTAAGGGGGACTTATATAGTCAAAGTTTAAGAATTGAAATCAGACATGAAGTACTTCACCACCGTCATTCTTACCATCTGTTTATTTACAGGATGCACAACCACCGAAAATAGCCCGCAGGTTCCCACAAAGGCAGCTGACGTATCTCCCCTGCTGATCGGGTCTGATATTCCCGACATTTCCCTGCCCAGTCCCTTAAATGAATCTGTGAAGCTGACTGAGACGATGGAAAATGGTGCTCTAATTGTCTTCTATCGTGGCGGATGGTGTCCGTTCTGTTCTGCAGAGCTGGCCGACCTGGCGAAGATTGATGTTCAGCTCCACAGTAAGGGAGTTGAAATCGTAGCCATCAGCCCCGATTCTCCGGAATTCCTGCAACAGTCAATTGCAGATGAAGATCTGGGCTACACGCTCCTTTCTGACAGCAAAATGGAGGCCGCAAGAGCGTTCGGCGTGGCTTTCCGAGTCGACATTGAAACCGTACAAAGCCTCAAAAAAAATGGAATGGACATCGAAGAGCGTTCAGGTGAGACGCATCATCTGCTGCCGGTGCCATCCCTGTTTCTTGTGAACCCTGAAGGAAAAATCGTTTTTCAGTATGTAAACCCCGACTACAGGCAGAGAGTGGATAAATCCATTATTATGGCGGCTGTAAATTCCATGATAGAGGAGTAAACGGATCCTGCTGCTGACCTGTAGATTCCGAAGCTTTCTTCGTATCTTACACAGATGGAAAAAGAATTGAACGTAGCGAAAAAAACCGATCTTAAATCACTTACAACATCAGAACTAAAGGAGTTTACGGATGAACTCGGCCTGATGGGCTACCGGGCCGAACAGCTCTATCAGTGGCTTTATCAAAAAGGAGCTTCTTCTTTTGATGAGATGACCAACCTCTCCAAGGATCTTCGCTCAAAATTGGACGGTATTGCTGAAGTTCGCCGAATTCGCGTTCATAGTAAGCAACAATCGAAAGACGGCACCATCAAGTTTCTGTTTACGCTCGACGGCCCCGAGGAGTATAAAGTTGAGGCGGTCTTGATTCCCGATTTTTATCCAGACGGTGCTGCAAACCGGCTGACGGTCTGTGTTTCATCACAGGTGGGCTGTATGTTTGGCTGTTCGTTTTGTGCTACCGGAAAGATGGGATTTTTCCGCAACCTCACTCACGGCGAAATTACCGACCAGGTGCAGATTATCAACGAAGTTGCCGAAAAGGAGTATGGCAAAAAAGTCACCAACATTGTATACATGGGCATGGGCGAGCCTCTGCATAATTTTAAAGCTGTTGCCGAATCGGCTCGCGTATTAAAAAATCCCCTTGGGATGGATCTTTCACCAAAACGGGTCACCGTTTCTACCGTGGGACTCACCAAACAGATTAAGCAGCTGGCAGATCTTGACCTCGGCGTTAACCTGGCGATCTCTCTCCATGCTGCCGATGATGAAAAACGAAACGAAATTATGCCGATCAACAGCAGCCTCAATCTGGAAATGCTGGAGGAAGCCGTTCGCTATTTCCACGACAGAACCGGCCTCTCACTCACCTATGAGTACCTTCTGTTTGATAATTTCAACGACGACTATGTGGACGCAAAAAAACTCGCCTCAATCGCACGATGGGTCCCCTCAAAGGTGAATATAATTATGTATAACAACGTGGCGGGAGTGGAACTGAAACGGGTTCGCGAAGATCGCCTGAACAGATTTATGAAGGAGCTCGTGAACCAGCGCGTCACAGCCACCGTACGCCGCAGCCGCGGGGATGATATCGATGCCGGATGTGGACAGCTAGCCATCCGCGAAGGCCAGAAGAAAGGGAAGAGTTTGGTTAAGGAGGATTGAGACTGTAGTGATGAGTGATGAGTGTTGAATTTTAAGTGTTTGACACATAAATACTTAGCAAAATTCTAAGAACTCAACACTGAGCACTAAAAACTCACATCTCAGTGTATCATATTAAATATCCGATCAAACCGTGGCAGCCATCTCTCACCGTCCCATGAGAAGTAGATGATGCTTGCTTTGCCGATTACGTGGTCATCAGGTACAAACCCCCAGTAGCGGCTGTCTTCACTATCATCACGGTTGTCACCCATCATAAAATAGTAGTCCTGCTGAATGGTGTATCGATTCGTCTCTTCGCCATTAATGATAAACCGGTCGCCATCCCTTTGAACCGAGTTACGCTCATATCGCTCAATAATATCGCGATATAGATGGTAGTTATCACCTGTAAGCGTTACGTCTTGCCCTTCGTACGGTACCTGGAATTCAGCTAAATTATCGTGGTTCATAAAACCGCGCGAAAAGTGAAATGGGCGGCGGCTGAATTCATCAAAGTCATTCGGTAACACAAACAGTTCAACGCTGTTGACTTCACCCCAGCCCTGCACAACGTCTGCCGTCTCTTCTGTCATGTTGATGATGTGAACGCCGTTGCCACTCTGCACGATACGTCCACCTGCCTCGCGCACCTTCGTCGGGCTCAGCCTGATGCGCTCACGGATCTGAACCCGATAATGCTGCATCATCGGATCAAATACTTCACCTTCATCTCCATTCACATAAAGAACTTTATCATCGATACGGAGCCTGTCTCCGGGCATCCCTACGGCCCGCTTGATGTAGTTTGTCTTCATCGAGACAGGGGCAACATCAATCGGATAGTTAAAAACCACAATGTCGTTTCTGTCGATATCCGTGTAGCCCGGAAATCTAAACCACGGAACATCTACTCCCGGAACATAGATATCTGTAAAGGGAACGGAGAGCGTCATGGGGGAGCGGGGGCCGTACGCCAATTTTGTAACGATCAGGAAATCGCCCGTCAGCAGCGTCTTTTCCATCGATGGCGTTGGAATGCGATAGGCGCCGAAAAAGAACGTTCGCAGAATAATCGCGGCAATAGCTGCCCAAACGAGGGCATCGAGCCATTCGCGCGCCCAGTGCTTTGCTTTTGATTCCTCTTCCTTTGTTTTTTTAGGGTCGCCCTGCCAAAAATACCGTTTTTTTGATTTACCTGATTTTTTGCTCAACGTAGATTGTTATATAGTAATTAATTAAAAGCAGCAGGACGAGAAATCATTTCCCTTTCAAACTCGCCATTATGATAGCGTACCAGGTACCACTGATCCCGTTCCGGTGAATAAAAATAATCACTGAACGGAGCCAGGTCGTCACCTTCATTCATCAATTTCCTCGTGAAGGTTCGCTTTACCTGCGGCATCAGGTCAATATAACGGCTGGCGCCAACATAGACCAATCCATTTTCAAACGGGCCGTCCAGGTCTAAAATCATCATCGGAATCTCACCGTCAATGATAAACCAATATTCGAACTGAACTGCTTTTCCGGGTCTGTAATTTCTTTCATTAATCAAATCCCCAATACTCTGAGTGGGATCACCGTAAACAGCCTGAAGCCTGGAACGCAGTTCAATAGTTGGAATACGGTCGATCGTGGTAGGGTTATAAAGCCCCTGGCCTGTCCAGTTAATATCGGCAAACATTCGTTCAAACTGGGCCCGATCCTGCTTTTCCACTTTCTGTATATCAGGCTCTTCAAACTGCGCGTGTGCCTGAATGGGAATAATGCAAATGAGAGCAATTACAACTAAAAGGTGCTGAACTTTACTTCTTTGTTTCATATGGGTCTAATCTTCATCCATTGATAATACGGCAAGGAATGCTTCCTGTGGAATTTCCACAGATCCTACCTGTTTCATCCTTTTTTTACCTTCTTTCTGTTTTTCAATAAGCTTACGCTTCCGGCTGATATCGCCGCCGTAACATTTGGCGGTTACATCTTTTCGCAGAGCACGAATGGTATCACGGGAAATAACCCTTGATCCAATTGCAGCCTGTATTGCTACTTCATACTGCTGCTGCGGAATAAGTTCCTTCAGTTTTGCGCAAACTTTACGTCCCTGTTCATAGGCGTTGTCGCGGTGGGTAATGCTTGAGAGCGCATCCACCGGTTCACCGTTCAACAGGATGTCTAAACGAACCAGATCGCCCTTTCGGTATTCAAGAAGTTCATAATCGAGAGAAGCATATCCCCGGGTTCCGCTTTTCAGCTTATCGTAAAAATCAAAAACCACTTCTGCCATCGGCAGTTCGTATGTGATGTCTACGCGATTTCCCTGCATAAACATCTGGTTCACGTACACGCCGCGGCGGTTCTGGCATAGAGTCATCACGGGACCAATATAGTCAGCTGGCGTAATAATACTCGCTTTGATATACGGTTCCCATACCGTTTCTACTTTTCCGGCATCGGGCATTTCACTGGGATTATCCACCTGAACCCGTTTTTTCTCGCCTTTGTAATCTGTCTCCACCTCGTACTTTACGTTTGGTACCGTGGTGATGATATCGATATTAAATTCACGATCGAGGCGTTCCTGCACAATCTCCATATGGAGCAGCCCAAGGAAACCGGCACGAAATCCAAACCCAAGTGCTTTGGAGGTTTCGGGCTGGTAGGAGAGCGATGCATCATTTAGCTGAAGCTTTTCAAGTGCGGATCGCAGATCTTCAAAATCTTCGGACTGTGTGGGAAATATTCCGCTAAACACCATTGGTTTCGACTCTTTATAGCCGGGAATGGCGCTGTCCGCACCTTTTTTCTGATGGGTAATGGTGTCTCCCACCCGGGCATCCTGCAATGATTTTACGCTGCCGATCACGTATCCTACCTCGCCCGCTTTCAATTCTTTACACGGTTTTTTCTGTAGCTCCAGGTATCCGACTTCCTCCGCATCATATTCCTTGTCAGAAGCCATAAAGAGAATTCCGTCCCCTTTTTTGAGCGTTCCTTCCATCACGCGCACATAGGCAATAGATCCGCGATAGGTGTTAAAAATGGAATCAAAAATAAGGGCTTTCAGAGGCTTATCCACCTCCTGTTTCGGAGCCGGTACCCGTGCGTAGATTGCTTCAAGGAGCTCTTTTACGCCTGCTCCTGTTTTACCGGAAACGTGTAGAATATCTTCATGATCACAGCCGATCATATCCACAATCTGCTGGGAAACGCCTTCCACATCTGCGCCGGGCAGGTCAATTTTATTGAGAACCGGAATAATTTCAAGATTCTGATCTACCGCCTGGTATAAATTGGAAATCGTCTGTGCTTCAATACCCTGTGCGGCATCCACTACCAGAATGGCACCCTCGCACGCCTTGAGTGCGCGGGATACTTCGTATGCAAAATCTACGTGGCCCGGCGTATCGATCAGGTTGAAGATCACCTCTTCTTTATTTGGCCGCGTGTAGATCATGCGGATGGCGTGACTCTTAATAGTGATTCCACGCTCCCGCTCAAGGTCCATATCATCCAATACCTGCTCCTGCATCTCCCGCTCGGTGATCGCGCCGGTTCGTTCAAGAAGCCGGTCGGCCAGCGTAGATTTGCCGTGATCAATATGGGCAATGATGCAAAAATTTCGTATTTCTTTCATAAAGATTTTAGATGGGCTGAATTTTTCTAAGCCTTAAATATACGGATTCAGAACGGCGATTGCACTCTTTTCGTGCCCTGTTTGGTGATCGGTTACCTGTTATCGGTTATTTGGTTTCAACAAATGAACTTGCATCCCAATAACCACTAACCACTAACCAAATTACCATTAACCGCATGTCACTCTTTTGTGGGGCTGAGCAGTTCTACATGGAACCGAAAGGTTTCCCCTTCTATTGTCATGGTATCATAGATTTCACGAATCAGTTCAAAAACCACCTCTGTATCTCCTTTGATGCTGGTGGAGAGATAGTTTACATCCACTTCAACATCGTGCTGTGCAACAAATTCAATGAGGTCCTGAACTTTATCTTTGGGATGATCGGTATAAAGAGGAATATAAGTGAGCTGAGCTACGGTTTTCATGGTCTGTATTTGTTTTAGATGTTTACCTTAAAGCTATCACTTTTTGCGCAATGATTCGAACGGATTTCTGTGTAATTGCGACTTAGATTTTCTAAAATCCGCTATGTCTGCCAGTGACAGATTTGTCTGACCCATCCCCCGGCCCCTTCCCTATGCCGCAAAGGCACGACATATGGAAGGGGAGCGCTTTACAAAGTTCACAAATAATCGAAATTTGTAACCTCTCAAATCGTGTTGCCCTGCTATTGGGCAAAATTGGGGGATCAAAAAGACATTACCCCTGCGGGATGCCTTCGGTACGGATCATTTTAAACGAACTCCCCGGAATGAATTTCCCCCATCCACGTGTTGGCTTTACACTCTGTAAATCCCTAACTTTGGCGCGTGATTAGAACCGATTTTCATATTTCTCTCCAGCATCATCGTCTGCAAACCGGCAGCCACGGGCATCTTGTACACTGAATCATCTCCTTTCGTCTGTACTGCCCGGTTAGCACACCCTTTTTCTACAAACAATCTGATTATATTTCCCTATGAGAACTCTTGATTCTACAACGTCACTACGTATCGCCATCCAAAAAAGCGGCCGGCTGACCGATAAAACCATCTCACTGCTTGAAGGCATTGGGTTGAAATTCGACGACTACAAACGGAGCCTGCTCGTTAAATGCCGAAATTTTGATGTAGAACTTCTTTTAATCCGGGATGATGATATTCCGGAATATGTGCAGGACGGCGTGTGCGACCTCGGGTTTGTAGGTGCCAATACCGTAGCTGAAGATCAGGCAGATGTTACTATTCTCCGCGGTCTCGATTACGGCGTCTGCCGGCTCTCACTGGCTGCTCCAAAAAACGGCTCCATCAAAAAAACTGAAGATTTTGCCGGAAAGAAAATTGCGACAAGCTATCCTGTACTGACCCGAAATTATTTTGAGCAAAAAGGGGTAAAAGACGTGTCCATTGTCACTCTTTCCGGTTCTGTGGAGATCGCTCCGCGCCTTCAAATTGCCGATGCCATCTCTGATCTGGTCTCTACCGGCGGAACGCTGAAAGCCAACGGTCTGGTTGAACTGGATAAGATTTTTGACTCCGAAACACAGCTTATTCAAACCCATAAGCCGCTTTCTGAAGGAAAACAGCAACTTATTGACAAAATGCTCCAGCGTATTGAAGGGCACAAAACGGCCGCAGAAAGCCGGTATATTATGATGAATGCACCGGAAACGGCAGTTCCCGAAATTAAAGAATTGCTGCCGTCCATGAAAAGTCCCACCGTGATGCCGCTGGCAGACAACGGAATGGTGGCTGTTCACACCGTGATCCCGATCGACACTTTCTGGGATGTAATGGAAAAACTGAAAGCCGCCGGGGCCACCGATATTGTGATGCTGCCGATAGAATCGATGATCGTTTAATAGATATGAGATGTGAGATTTTATGTCCCCCTTCTACCGCAGGCATCCCTTTGGAGGAAGGGTGATGTGTAAACGCGTTTGGCGTTTTCACCGGGGGATGATCCTCGGAGCTTTGTTAACGAATTTTACTTTGAATTTAGACCCTGGCCTCACGGTCATCCCCCGAAACCTCCTGCGTCGGTTTCTGCCCCCTTCAAAAGGGGACAATTTTTTTAAATATTAATTCCCATGAAAAAATACATTTACAATAACCTAACTGACTCGCAAATCACGGAACTAGCCAAACGCCCAAAGATGGATTTTGCCTCTGTCTTCGGCACGGTGCAGCCAATTCTGGATGATGTGCAGTCAGGCGGGGATGCCGCTATTCAGAAGTACACACAAAAATTTGATGGCATTACGCCTGACCCGCTTACGGTTGATCCGGATTCGGTCACCGTATCTCTTGAGCCCGACATAAAAACTGCGATCGACACGGCGATGCAGAACATCTACCGGTTTCATCGCGAGCAGTTTTCGATGAAGCTTGAAGTGGAAACGATGAAGGGTGTAACCTGCAGCCGTGTTGTGAAACCGATTGAACGGGTAGGTCTCTACATTCCCGGCGGAACTGCACCTCTCCCTTCCACCACAATGATGCTTGGCGTTCCCGCCATGCTTGCCGGATGTAAAACAATTGTCATCTCTACTCCTCCGGATAAAAATGGGGAAGTACCGGAATCGATTCTATATATCGCCCAAAAAATTGGCGCAAAGACAGTAGTAAAAGCGGGCGGGGCACAGGCAATTGCAGGGATGGCCTTCGGAACGGAATCGATTCCCAAGGTGGACAAGATTTTTGGCCCGGGCAACCAGTACGTCACCGCTGCAAAAATGATATTGCAAAACAGCGAAGCGATGGTCTCCATTGATATGCCCGCCGGACCGTCGGAAGTGCTGGTGATTGCTGATGAAACTGCCGATCCCGAATTCATCGCCGCCGATCTGCTTTCGCAAGCCGAACACGGCTCTGATAGTCAGGTTGTGTTAGTTGTTACCGCTCATGCCAACCTTGATGAAATTAATTCTCAAGTACAGAAGCAGCTGAGTAATCTCCCCCGAAAGGAGTTTGCAGCCGATGCGCTTGAGAAAAGCTTTACGGTTGTGGTAGAGTCCACAGAGCAGGCGATGGAGTTCTCAAACCAATACGCGCCGGAACACCTGATTATCAACACAAAAGATTCGGAAGAACTGGCGGAACACGTAAGCAATGCAGGATCGGTTTTTATAGGTCAGTGGACTCCCGAAAGCATGGGCGACTACGCATCCGGTACCAATCACACGTTGCCCACTTACGGATACGCGAGGATGTATAGCGGCGTATCGCTCCACAGTTTCCAGAAATTTATTACCATGCAGACAATCACCAAAGAAGGCTTGAAGAACCTCGGCCCCACCGTGGAGACTCTTGCAGAAATTGAGGGGCTGCAGGCTCATAAGAATGCGGTGAGTTTGAGGCTGGCAAAGGTGAAAGGTGAGGAGTCAAAGGTGAAAAGTGAAAAGTGAAAGGTCCCCCTTCGAAGGGGGAATGTTTGGACGCGTTTAGCGTTCAAAACGGGGGGATGACTCACGGAGCTTTAATATAGAATGATACTGTAATTTACGATTTAGCCCTCGCGGTCATCCCCCGAAACCTCCTGCGTCGGTTTCTGCCCCCTTCTAAGGGGGACATTTGAATCCAAACATAAAATTTGTTCAATGCCTACAACAAACATCGAAAAACTGGTCCGCGAAAATATCCGTAATCTGACTCCCTACCGCAGTGCGCGGGATGATTTTGATGAGGGTGTGCTTCTGGATGCTAACGAGAACAGCTATGGGGCATCTGTGCGTAATTCGCTGGATCTGCATCGATATCCTGATCCCAAACAGGATCGCCTGCGTGAAGTAATCGCGAAGTATCGGGGTTTAGAGGTTGAAAATCTTTTTCTGGGCGTGGGCAGCGATGAGCCGATCGATCTTTTGATGCGGATTTTTTGTGAGCCGGGCAGGGATTCCATCATCACCACACCGCCCACGTACGGGATGTATAAGGTGTCGGCCAGCATCAACAATGTGAATATTAAAGAGGTGCTGCTGACCGAAAAATTTCAGCTTAAGCCCGGTTTGATCAAGGAGGCTGTCGATGAAACGACGAAGCTTCTGTTTCTCTGCTCGCCCAATAATCCCACCGCAAATGATATGAAGCGGACCGATCTGCTGAAGCTTTGCACGACGTTTCCGGGAATTGTGGTGGTGGATGAGGCGTATATCGATTTCAGCAGGCAGGAGTCGATGGCCGGAATGGTGCAGCAGTATCCCAACCTGGTGGTGCTGCAGACCTTTTCCAAGGCTTTTGGACTGGCGGGTATCCGTCTGGGCGTGGCGATTGCCAATCCGGAGATCATCAGCTACATGATGCGGGTGAAAGCTCCGTACAACATCAACAAACTCACGGCAGAGACCGCCCTTAAAGCGTTTGAGAATCTTGAGCTGCTGAAGTTTAACATCCAGAAAATCCGCGAGGAAAGGCAATACGTGGCGGAACAGCTTCAGCACAGCAGTGCCGTTGAAAAAGTGCATCCATCCAACGCCAACTTCCTTCTGTTTAAGATTAAAAACGCCAAAGAGGTCTACCAAAATCTCGCAAAATTGGGTGTTATTGTACGCTATCGCGGCCATGAGCCGCTTTGCGAAGATTGCCTGCGGGTCACCATTGGTATGCCGGATGAGAATGTGAAGTTTTTGAGGGCTTTAAAGGATGTTGTGGGGTGAGGGAAAAGTGAAAGGTGAGAAATGAAAGTGAAAAGTGAAAAGTGAAAAGTGAAAAGTGAAAAGATTAAAGGTTTTGGCATCTGAAATCATCTTGACCCAGACTGAGACCGACTCAGATCTCCCCTCCCCGAAAATATCGGGACAGGCGAGGGGAGAATTATCCTCAACCCAAACAAAGAAACTATGAAAATTTACATCCATCCAACTGCCCTCTCCTCAGAAAACGATAACCTGCTGCCGGAAGGTGCTCTTTTTGGCTTGAAATATCTGCAGGAGGCGGAATATGATCTTGATTTTGACGCCGAATCACTTTCAGATCATCAGCAAAAACTGATTGAAAATGAATCGATCTCAAATTCAGACTTCGGGGAAGCTGATGCGAATGGCATCATTAAAAAAGAGGATGAATATATATTTGAATCGATTGGTAAAACTGTGGAAACGGCCGGCTCGTGGGCAGAAATCACCCGATCCATCCTGTTTCCCAGCCGGAAAGCGGAGCTCACACGTGATACGAAAGAGACACAGATTTCAATCTCCATCAACCTGGATGGAACAGGGGAAAGTAAAATCAGTACAGGACTCAATTTCTTTGATCACATGCTCGATCAGATTGCCCGTCATGGTCTGATCGACCTCGAGCTTACCTGCAAAGGCGATCTGGACGTGGATGAACATCACACCATTGAAGATACTGCTATTGCTCTGGGCCAGGCCATACGGGAGGCGATTTCTGAAAATAAAGCCGGTATTCAGCGCTACGGGTTTGTGTTGCCGATGGACGAAGCGCAGGCCACCGTGGCGATTGACCTGTCCGACCGACCCTATCTTCGCTGGGAAGTAGATCTGCAGCGTGAATATCTGGGAGATTTCCCAACGGAGATGTTAGAGCACTTTTATTATACGCTGGCCATGAACGTAAAGGCTACCCTGCATGTTAGAGCAACCGGAAAAAACGAACACCACGTTATAGAATCCATCTTTAAAGGCTTTGCAAAGACATTGAGGTTTGCAATCAGCCGAAACGAACGGATTCGCGGAATTCTACCAACAACCAAAGGAACCATTTAGGTGAAAAGTGAAGTATGAAAAGAAAAATCTCCCCTCGCCTGTCCCGATATTTTCGGGGAGGGTAGTACTACGCCAGCTGGCGGAGGGTAGGGTGTCCCCTTTGACTTTTCACATCTCACTTTTCTCACTCCAATAAAACACAGTCCATGATCGGAATTATCAAATACCAGGCAGGAAATCTGACATCGGTTTCAAATGCATTGAAACGGCTGGAGGCCGACCACTTTATCTCTGATGATCCCGATGAGCTTGAAAAAGCGGATGGCATCATATTTCCCGGGGTAGGTCATGCAGGAGCCGCCATGGACGATTTGCGATCGCGCGACCTGGACGTGTGGCTGAAAAACACAAAGAAGCCGGTATTAGGAATCTGCCTGGGCATGCAGCTGCTCTACGAATCATCAGAAGAGGGAGAAAGCACAACGCTTGGCTTAATTCCCGGACGGTTGAAAAAATTCGACTCTTCACAGGCAAAAGTCCCCCACATGGGATGGAACCAGTTTGAGCCCAGGCTTGATCATCCGCTTTTAAAAGGAATCGATCACGAGCAGTTTCTCTATTACGTGCATGGATATTATGCGCCTGCCAATGATCACACGATTGCTACCTGCAAATACATCAAAGATTTTGCCGCTGTAGTTGCCAAAGACAACTTTATGGGCGTGCAGTTTCACCCCGAAAAATCGGGATCTGTGGGATCGTTATTGCTTCAAAATTATTTGGATTTGGTGAAGAATGATAAATAATTTCCAAATCCATCTTATAGTCTGAATACTTTTATCATAAAAGACAGATCAATTACCCCATTCTTAAAGCCTTGGGTACCGATTTAGTAGCCGGGTATTAATAGACCATCATTAAGCCAACTCTCGAAACTTTTTTCTCCAATGTGTCTGGCAATCTGCTCTTCAGATTCAATGCCCCTGAAGTTTCTGACGGTTCCATCATCAGATTCATCTGCATCATATACTCTTTTTGTCAGTACAATTTGTGGTATGCCTTGCCTTCCGGGAATATCCTCGAATATGTATTTCAGCCCGCCGGTGCCAATCCAGTTATTACCTATCAGTAACTCGTCGAATGACCCGAATTTACTGAGATGATCATATCCTTGATTCACATCCCACGTTATGGCAACTCCCATAGCAAGAAATCCCATGTTCAGGCTGTCGGCTTTTTCACTTACCCTGTTCTTCAGACTAATTACCGTTTTGACGAGGGTTGAATCGTTGTATTGACGAATATTTGGACTATCAATATAAATGAACACAATCTCTTCTTTGTGATTGATGGATGTTCTCGCTTCATAGGGATCTGTAATACGATTTTCCGACTCAATGATATCATGATTTGCATTACCTGTTTGATCATTTTGATCAGTGCCCATGCATGACACCAGAAATACAGTAAATACTATTGACGCGAGTGTAGTTATAAATCTCATGAAATTTATTTTTTGATGTAGTTTGAGGTGATCGTAATTTTTGGAAATGGGTCATTCGTCACTGATATCAAACGATCCTTGTTTGCTGCACGAATGAAAGGAAGCTCCTCCGAAATTAAACGTCCTTGTCCGGTTTTGGAATTTATTAGGAATGTTAAAATTTTTCCATCCACTGTTTCTCCACCTTCTCTATTTAATCGATTCATTTGGAGAATAACGAACTCAGTGCTTTCCATCGCAATAGCATTAGAGTAGATGTCACTGACTCCATTAGGGCGTATAGACCTATTCAAACTTGGTCTGCCACCATCACTTCGTGTCTCAGTGATATCAATAACATTAAAGTTCTTTAGTTTGGAAATCCATTTAATCTCTCCCCTTGCACTGTACCCGTAAATGTATGGCAAATTCGGATTTATAAGAACTACAATATTACTTTCTTCATTGCAGACGATTCTATTGTTGGAAAGCAACGTTCTGGCAAGATATGAGTCAGACTGATACACATCATGGAAGGAAGTCTTGTGCTCTAATTCAGTTATGTCATACATGTGTACCGTTTTCAAATTTTCATGATCTACTCCGGAGATGTACAAAACCCCATTAAGCTGACACATTTGATGCGGGTTGATATCAAGTGGCAGCGTCTCGGTACTGGAATTTTCCAGGCCTACGTTTTTAAAGATTTCAACCTTTTGCATCCGGTCGGATAAAAAAACCGTACGTTCAGTACTCGTCATATCGGAAGCATGCATCACTTCTCCAGGTCCTCGGCCCGCAGATGAAAATGACATCATATATTCACCAGTTACCATATTGAAAAGCCGGAGTTTATCGGCTTGCTCATCCATTATTACCATCTCAGAATCGCTTACCATAGATATAGCCCCAATGCGCCCGAACATATAATTTGCATCGCCTTGCGCCACGCCAATTTCGATCTTTTCCAATTCATCATCAAAATCCGGTAGCTCACCGGGGTGAGTATCATCTATGATAGACGTCACTGAATCTTCCGGAATAAAATTGGCGGCTGTTGGATGTATGATTTCATTACTGCCATTGGTTTCTTGGTTTACATCATTTCGGCAGGCAGCAAATAAACAGAGAGCTGTTATAAATAGGTAGATTATCAACTTTCGAGTCATTTATGAATAGTTTTAAGATGTGTGAAACCGACTATTTTTAGGTTGATCATCAACTCATACCATGGTCATCCTAAAAGATTTAATTCTGATCTGAATTAAAAAGAAAGAATCTAACAGTCAAGCACCGTAATTTTTATTCTTTGTATATCACCAGGTCATCAATTCAAACTGTTGAGTTACTTTATTTTAAATCTAACAATCATCACTAAACTTTAGGCTAAAAATTTCAATACTATCACTGTGTATACATCATGATTCGAATCATCCCCCCACGCAATCGACCTTCTCGACGGTCAGGCCGTCCGCCTGCAGTAAGGTGATGCGTAATAAGATAAAGTCATCCCCACCCCAGAGACTCCCTCCTTTGATCCAGTATATGAATGTACTTTTCTTTGAGTTCGTCGCTTAAAAAGCTAATCTCAACCAGATTCACCCACTTAGGATAAAGCTCACTGAACTCTTCCTCTGTTTTTGACAATACCTTTCTATTCAGACCAAGCCTTTCACCGCCGAAATAACTGAACAGAATATTCAGGTTGAAATTAGACTTTTTACCGCGTATCGGCAGTGCCATCTCCTCTTTTGGATTTGATAATACGATAGTACTGTTCAGCAGATCGTAAGGCGGAGATAGTCCAATTTTTCCATCCTGATGAATCAGGGAAACGTTTTTCAGGTGCATATCTTCATTGCCAACCAGGTAGCTGAACAGAACGAGCCGAAACAGCTTCAGCTTCTCCACTACCGGAAACGTACAGTACTTCTCAATCAGATTCGCCACTTTCTCCATTGAGTAGTCATATTTTGTATCGCGGGTCAACCCGGCAACCTGGGCAAAATCTTCTGTGTGAATTTTCTTCGATTTTCCGGCCCTGTCGAAACGCCTGATCACATACACTAGTTTCATCTCTTTATTGTAGATTAATCCATGCAATGGCACATCAATGCCCGCCGTCGATGCAAGGCGCATGGTCAGGTCTTCATTTTCAGGCACCTTTTCAAAGTGTGAAGGATTAGGTTTCAGAATGTAAATACCGTGCTGATCCACAATCTCGAACTCACCATTTTTTACGCTCAACCTTGCACTCAGTTTTGGCTGCACACCCTGAATAGACATCTTTGTCATTCTTTTGCGGGATTCCAGTATAAGTTCACGATCCGTAAATGGAAGAAGTCCAAGTTTAGTGAGCGCGGGATTTAGCCTCCGCAAACCCGTTGAGCTGTAGAGTCCATTTTCGATTGGTTCGTATGTGATTGGGCACTGTTTCATACATTATAAATAAAATTCGCCTGCTTTAGCCGGAGGAATCAAAGGTGGAGCTTTTATTGCACTACGAACTCTGGCAGGATCACGCCATTTGGCGTGAACTCTACCAGGTTCGTATAATCAATCCGGAGCATTTTCATCTTCATTTTTTTTTACCGTTACGGCACCTACGGTATCATTACCTACCGCAAGCAGTATCCCAAACAGATCATTACGATCGATTTTCTTTGTGCGTAGCAGCAGATCCAGGTTGGCACCTTCGGGAAGTAATCCTTCAAAAAATGGTGGGAATTGTCCATAGCGATATTCTTTTTGTTCACTTGACATGGTTACAGAAATCGGCGGTCCGCTATAGCTATCACTGTATTCAAACTGGTACTCTCTGCTTTTTTCGATCTCTATTAGAATCCCGGCTTTTAATCCATGCATAAACACATCAGCTTTTCTCATCTTTCACCTCCTCCATACACTGTTCCATAACCGGGCTATTCAGTGTGATCGTTATATTAAGCACTGTACAGATCTTGCGAAGTGAATCGAACTGCACCGTAGATTTGCCGTGTTCTACATCAAATACCACCGTTTTTCCCACCCCCGCCAGATCAGCAAGTTCATTTTGAGTCAATCCGCTTTTTCTGCGGTGGCACCGAATCAGTTTACCTTCTTTTTTCATAGATTATCTTGTTTTAGCGGTAATATTTTATATTATCACAAATATTTCAATGAAAAACAATGCGTAATTATATATTTTACTGCTATGGCAGTATTTTTTGGCGCCTCAACATATTTTCGACTCAAAAATTTCATTATAATACCCATAATTACTGTTATAGCAGTTCTATTTTAGTTTTATATTATAAATGACGCGACTCTCTTCCCTGCTAACTAATCCATATATTTCCCTGAAATCAGTAATCGAATCAAATTCCAGAAAATGAATATCATCCCCGCAATCGACCTTCTCGACGGTCAGGCTGTCCGCCTGCAGAAAGGTGATTATGCCAAGAAAACCATTTACAATCATAATCCTCTTGAAGAGGCCCAGAAATTCAAATCGGCCGGTTTTGAACATATTCATGTTGTGGATCTGAACGGTGCCAAGAGTGGAAATTTTGAAAATCTGCCGATTATTCACTCTATTATTAATGAGTTGGGTCTGTCGGTTCAGACCGGCGGCGGGGTTCGCTCGCGGAAGGATATCGATCTGCTGCTGGATGCCGGTCTCAGCGGTGTGATCTGCAGCTCGATGGCGGTAAAAAGCCCGGATGCTTTTCGGAGCGCCGTTGAGGACCATCCTGATGAAATGATTCTCGGCTTAGATCTGAAAGATGGAAAAATGGCGTACGGCGGCTGGCTGGAAACCTCCGACCGGCCGATTGAGGAGTTTCTGAATCCACTGATAGAAGCCGGACTTAAAACCGTGCTGAGCACCGATATCTCCCGCGACGGCATGCTGAGCGGTCCGAATACAGAGATGTATAGCGATCTGCAAAAACGATTCCCGGATCTCAACTGGATCGCCTCAGGCGGCGTGTCAAACCTCCAGGATTTAATTGAGCTTCAAAACCGTAACCTCTACGGCGTGGTGGTCGGCAAAGCGTATTACGAAGGAAATATCCGCCTGGATGAGATGCGGGATTTGAGGGGGGTTGGGTAGTTGTAATTGGCTTAACTGCCCCTACCCAACCCACCTCTGAGCAGTCGCTAAACGCTTTGTGCTCTGTCTCCTCCCAAGAGGAGAGAAAAGTCCTCCCCTCCTCGGAGGGGATACGTCTGTAAGCGTTTAGCGTCAGACAAGGGGTGGGTTCCTTGAGATTGCGTCAAAGTGAAATGCCTATTTATCTACACTAAATTCACTCAATTGGATATTTCTTTTTATAGTCCCTGAACTCCGCCTCGAGATGTTCAGTCTGTGATTTACTTAAGCCCGAAAGTTCCACAGTGAGATCATCTTTCGGCCTATCGCTTTTTTTCAACCGAATATATTGGGTAAAGTTTATTACTTCTTGCAACTCCTCTTCAGGCATACCTTTCACCTGCTTTAAAAGCTCTTTTTCAAGTTCTGAGTGTTCCATATCGATGTATACTATTTTTTAGCTCTTCATAAATTAACGAAAAATTTTGGAATCCATTTTAACGATTCATTTTGATGGTTAGAAGCGTTGCCGGTTTTCAGATCCATAAGCCTGTTACGTGTCCTTACTGACCCACCCCTTCCAGAAAAAAGCATCGCACTGCGATCTTTGTTTCTGCATGTCCCCTCCCGCGTGTGGGGGGAGGAATCCCCACAACTCACGTGCATTTCACAAATAATTCCGGTTTATTAACTCTGGTCCGATTGAAGCAGAAGATAGAATCCTATTTGCACACTAAATGAACCATCCCCCGAACTCCAACTCAACCACAGATCAGAAGGCAGGCAAAAAATTGCCAATGCGCCGTAATCGAATCATTTTTGTGATCGTAATGCTGATCACGTCCCTCGCCATCGTCTGGCCGGGTCACGCCATTTTTTCCTCCGCCACCCCACTGATCTTAGGATTTCCGCTCTCTTTTGCATGGACTATTCTCTGGGTAATCATCGGTTTTGCCGCAATGATGGGACTCTATCTTACAGACAAACACGAGGATAAAGTCTGATTATTATGGAAACAGGCACCATTATTCTCATCATCGTTGGGCTCTATCTTCTGATCTCACTCCTGACCGGTATCATTCCCTCACTCCGAATCTCCAGCAGCGTCAGCGGTTATGTGGCGGGCGATCGCAGCATGAACGCCTTCA